>CALMNS010000513.1 GCA_937871635.1 uncultured Solirubrobacter sp. | reverse complement strand
GGTCGCGCCGACCACCGCGCCGTCGGCCGGTCCGCTCATCCCGCCCCCGCCAGGAGCTTCGGCACCTCGTCCATGCGCGCGTACGCTCGCACATCAGGACGCGCAAGCGGCTCGGGGCGCCGTCACTGGCGCCTCGAGCGGCGGTGTGCGAGAGCGATCGGCGTCCGCCGGTCAGACGGCGACCGTGCCGCGCGCGCACCACGCCCGGGCGTCGAGCGCGAAGGCCCCGTCGGGAAGCGCCACCCGGCAGGCCTCGCGGATGCCCGCCCGCCGCTCGTCGCTCAGCGAGCTGAGGTAGTGACCGGCGGGTCCCACCGCGAACGTGAACGGCTCCCAGAAGTCGTCGAAGTCCGCGTACTCCGCGCGGGCGGTGAGCTCGCCGCCGACCACGTCCTCGAGGCCGGCGCGCTCGAAGCGCTCCGCGATGTCGCCCTCGGCGGTCCCGGCCATCCGCCGCTCGCCCTCCACGCGTGGATCGACTGACCGCACCGCGGTCCAGAAGATCCGCAGCATCGTCATCCCACCGGCCGCGGTGTCCCACATGCAGGCCGCGACCGTGCCGCCCCGGCGGGTGACGCGCGCCATCTCGCCGACGCCGGCGTCGGGATCGCGCATGAAGCCGATCACGAGCGAGGAGAGCGCCGCATCGAACGCCCCGTCCGCCCATGGCAGCGCCTCGGCTACCCCCTCGCGGACGTCGGCGCCGGGGTTCCGCTCCCGGCAGGCGGCGACGAAGTGCGGGGCGGGGTCGATCGCCGCGACGTTCTCCGCACCCACGCGCGCGGCGAGCTCGCGCGTGAGCCCGCCCGGCCCGCAGCCCACGTCGAGGACCCGCATGGTGGAGGTCACGCCCGCCTCGTCGGCCAGCGCGGCGGCGAGCGTCGGCGCGTAGCGCCCCATGAAGCGGTCGTAGTCCCCAGCCGGCGCCGTGAACTGCACCGCCCGAGTCAACCCGCGCCGGATCGCCGTGTCAAGGCCCTCCGCGAAGGCCCCCATCCCTGCTCGCAAGGAACTCCCGGAGCGCGGCGATCACCGCGTCGGGTCGGTCAAGCATCGAGAAGTGGCCGGCGCCTTCGATGATGGTCGGCGGCGGGCTGCCGATCGCGGCGGCGATCCGGTGGCTCGTCGACACGGGGAGCCACGCGTCGTCGCTTCCCCACACGACGCGGACGGGCGCGCGAAGCGCCGCCAGGCGCTGTTCGACGGGATCGGTGTCGGCTTCGTCGAGCCACCGGATGTTGCGCAGGTAGAGCGCCTGGCCGTCCGCGCCGGCCCACTGGTCGAACAGGAGGCCGTAGAGGTCGTCCGGAAGCCGGCGAACCGTCGCGGTCTCGAGGTGCTCGCGGATCACGGCGGCGAGGTCGTCGTCGGGCAAGGTCCGATAGCGCCCGGTGTCGTGCTGCATGCTCCGTGTCGGAGGGGTGATCCACGGGCGGAGGACGACCGCGTCGATCAGGGCCAGCCGGGAGACCGGAACGCCTTCGACGAGGTGCGCTCGCAGGACGGTGGCTCCGCCGATGTCGTGACCGATCAGCGCTGGGGCGTCGAGTCCCCAGAGGCGAATGAGCTCGGCGAGCACCTCCCCATGCCTCGCCACGCTGACGTCCTGCTCGACGCGCCGCTCGGACTCACCGAAGCCCAGGAGGTCGTAGACGTAGACCCGATGACCCGCCGACAGCGCGGGCGCCACGTCCCGCCAGGCGGCCGCTCGACTCGGCGTGCCGTGCACGAGGACGACCGGAGGCCCGTCACCCAGGACGTCGAAGGCGATCTCGCCGTGCGAGGTCGTCGCGCGCTGTCGAAGGTCCACAGCCGCGGCAGGCTACCCGCGCAGGTCCCCACCGAGCCGCTCGGGCCCCTCCTCACTCCTCGCCGCCCACCGCCGCGACGACGGTGAAGACCAGCCCGGCGACGTCGAGGGCGTTGCGGACCGTGTGCAACCGGTCCCACCGGGCGCGCAGGGTCCGGAACTCCTCCTGGTCGGCCGGATCGTCGGGATCGAGCTCCAGGAGCCGCTCGTTGATGGGCACGTTGCGCCGCAGGGTGACGGCGAGCATGGCCCCGTAGCTGCCCAGCCCCGCGAGGCCGAGCAGCCCGCGAGCCGAGGTGCGCTCGCGCTCGAGGGCGAGGACGGGCGCGAACGAGGCGAGCGTGGCGCTCATGAAGAACGGCATCACCTTGCCGTAGCGCCGGGTCAGCGCCTGCTCGGCGCGTACGTGGGCGGGCGCGGTGAGCTCGTTCAGCGCCGGGTGAGCCGTCATCCGGCTGCCGACCTCGTTGCCGGTGAGCATCCCCGCGAGGGCGACGTTCGCGACACGAGCGGTCGTGCGGAGCATGGGATGAGCGCCTCCTCAGTCGGGCGGGCCAGCCTACCGCCGGCCCGCGTCGCACCGGACGAGCGCCCGGACCCCCTGATCCGGCCGAATACACCGGGGGTCGACGCCAGGGGTTCCCCCCGTGGTCGCCGCGCCCGGCCGGCGGGAGGCTGGATCGCGACACCCGACCCTTCGCGGCGCGCCCCGGCGCCGCCTCCAGAAACGGAGCCCCACCATGAGCTGGACCGTCGCCTGCTTGTGCGGACACCTGTACTCGACGACGCCGGACGGCCAGTGCCCGTCCTGCGGCGCGGCCCTGCCCGAGGTCGCCCCGCCCGCGGGACTGGTCGCGGCCATCGTCCCGGCCACCGTCGCCTCGCCGCCGGCGGCGGCGGCGGCGGCGCCGCGGCGTCCGCGACCCGAACCCGCCGGGGCGGAG
>CALMNS010000512.1 GCA_937871635.1 uncultured Solirubrobacter sp. | reverse complement strand
AGCATCCACCGCGTGCGTCCGGGCCGCAGGGACTCGAGCCGGCGCGCGGCGGGCCGGAGGTCGGGACCCCGCCACCCCGAGGCGCCGTGGGCGTCGGAGGCGATCACGTGCGCGGCGTCGTGCTCGAGCAGCCAGTGCGCGACGCGGTGCGCGGGTGACCCCTTGGCCGACTTGAGCAGCGACATGCCCGTCAGCTGCACGAGCACGCCATGCGCCACCAGGTCGGTGACCAGGCGCGGGCTGCGCTGCACGGACGGGTTGCGCTCGGGGTGGGCGAGGAGGATGCGCAGGCCCTGCGCCCTCAGCCGCAGGACGAGCGCTGCGAAGTTCGGGGGCAGGGCGCCGTAGGGGGTCTCGAGGAGCAGGTCGGTGCCCCGTTGTCCGTAGCTCGCCAGTCGGAGCTGCTCCGGGGAGGCGGCGAGCGCCCACAGCAGGTCGACCTCCGCGGCGGGGACGACGCGGAGCGCGATGCCGGCCGCGCCGATCGCGGCGTTCAGGGCGCGGCACCGGGCCTCGATCTCCTCCACCCGGACCCGGGGATGGTCTGCGCGCAGGTGCGGAGTCGCGGCGATCACCTCGGTGCCGCCGTCCGCGGCCGCCCGCGCGAGCGCCAGGCTGCCGTCGAGCGCCTCCGGGCCGTCGTCGACGGCGGGCAGGATGTGGGTGTGGAGGTCGATCACCGGTGCGTTCCTCTCACCGGTAGTCGCCCGACCGCCTCCCATCCTTGAGCAGCGCGCGGTCGACCTCGAGGGGGCTCGGTCCAGTGGCGTCGCCGTCGGCTGCCGTCCGCGGACCGAAGGCTAAGCTCGCCCGATGGACACGCCACCCCCGAGGATCCCCGAACGCGCCGATGCCGTGGTGGTCGGCGCCGGAATCGTCGGCCTTTCCGTCGCCCGCGAGATGCTGCTGCGCCGGCCGGGCTCAAGTGTGGTCGTCCTCGAACGTGAGCCCGACGTAGGGTTCCACCAGACGGGCCATAACAGCGGCGTCATCCACGCCGGCATCTACTACAAGCCGGGCTCGCTCAAGGCGACGCTGTCGCGCCAGGGCGCCGACGAGCTCTACGAGTACTGCGACGCCAAGGGCATCCCGGCCCGCCGCGCCGGCAAGCTGATCGTCGCGCTCGACGAGTCCGAGCTGCCCGGGCTCGACGAGCTCGAGCGCCGCGGGCTCGCCAACCAGGTTCCCGGCCTGCGCCGCGTGCGGGCGGACGAGATCGGCGAGATCGAGCCCCACGTCCAGGGGATCGCGGCGCTGCACTCCCCGCAGACCGGGGTGGTGAACTTCCAGGCCGTAGCCCGCGCGTTCGCCGACGACGTGGCCCAGTCGGGTGGCCAGGTGATCACGGGCTGCGAGGTGGGGAAGGTGCAGGACGACAACGGCGGCGTCGTGGTCCGGCACGCCGCCGGGGAGCTGCGCGCCGGCTCCGCGGTGGTCTGCGCCGGCGCGTGGTCCGACCGCCAGGCCGTCCGTGCGGGGGACGACGAGGATCCACGGATCCTGCCGTTCCGGGGCGCGTGGCTGAAGATCCGGGCGGACCGCCGCGACCTGGTTCGCGGGATGATCTACCCGGTCCCCGATCCCGGCCTCCCGTTCCTCGGCGTGCACTTCACGCGCGGCATCGACGACGAGGTGCTCATCGGGCCCACCGCGCTCCTCGTCGGCGCCCGCGACGCCTACGACCTCGGCACCGTGCGCCGCCGCGACGTGCGCTCGACGCTGTCCTGGCCGGGCACGTACCGCATGGCCCGCCGCTGGTGGCGAACAGGGGCCCGTGAGATGCACCACGCCGCCCGGCGCCCCGCGATGGTCACCGACGCCGCCCGCTACGTCCCCGACCTCCGGCTCGAGGACGTCGAGGTCGGTCCCTCCGGCGTCCGCGCCCAGGCGGTGGGTCGCGACGGCGCCCTGATCGACGACTTCGTCGTCTCCCGCACCCACCACACGCTGCACGTCCGCAACGCACCGTCGCCCGCCGCGACCTCGGCCCTGGCGCTCGCTCGCTTGATCGCCGACCGCGCCGAGGAGCCGTCGGACCGCCGCTGAACGGCGCACGAGTTGCGTCAGAACGTCATCAGCACGACAATTCCCGCTACCGTGACCCGGAGATGAGCGTATTCGAACGCGACTCCGAGCGCGCACAGCCGCCCGCGGCACCGGCGCCGCCGGACAGCGGGCAACGCGACGGCTCGGGGACGCTCGACACCGCGCTGCGCATCCTCCGCCGGCAGTGGTGGATCATCCTCGCCGCCGCCCTGATCGTCGGCACGGTCGCCTACCTGTACTCCAACGCCCAGGAGAAGCAGTACACGGCGACGGCGAGCGTCCTCTTCCAGCCCGACGTCGAGGCCAGCGCCGACCAGGGCCGCGACTTCGTGGACCCGGAGCGCGAGGCGGCGACGAACGAGGCGCTGCTGTCGCTGCCCGGCGTGGCCCGGGGCGCAGCCGAGCGGCTCAACATCGCGCCCGGCACGGTCGCCTCGTCGGTCGAGGTCGTCTCCACGCGGGAATCGGACATCGTCGACATAGAGGCGACGACCACGAGCCCGCAGCTCTCCATGCGGATGGTCAACGCCTACGGCCAGGCGTTCATCGCCCTGCGCCGCGCGAGCGCCCGCGAACGCCTCGACAACGCCATCCGCGGTGCCCGCAACGCGCTCAACAACCTCACCGACCTCCAACGGCAGGGGCAGCCCGGGGCGGACATCCGCCAGCGGCTCAACCAGTTCGAGACGAGCCGGGCGCTGCTCTCCGGCGGGGCGGACCTCGTCCAGCCGGCCGACACGCCCACCGAGCCGTCGGCGCCCAAGCCCGGGCGCAGCGGGCTGCTCGGCGGCATCGTCGGCGCGCTCCTCGGGCTGGCGATCGCCGGCCTCCGCGAGCGGCGCGACCGCAGCGTCAAGGACGTCGAGGAGATCGAGGTGCTCTACGGGCGCCCGGTGATCGCCGAGATCCCCCGCGCCCGCGCGCTGGCCCGCTCGGGCCTGGACCCGATCGGGCCCGAGGAGCTCGAGGCGTTCCGGACGCTGCGGTCGAGCCTGCGGTACTTCAGCGTCGACGTCGCGACCCGCTCCCTCCTGATCGCCAGCGCCGCACCGGGCGAGGGCAAGAGCACCATCGCCCGTCGGCTGGCCGAGACGATGGCCTCCATGGGCGACTCGGTGGTGCTCGTCGAGGCCGACATGCACCGCACGTCCATCTTCGAGGTGCCGGACGCCGCGGGCGACTTCGGTCTCTCCACCGTTCTCATCGGCCGGGACCTGGACGAGTCGTTCGTCGAGGTCGCCGTCGCGAGCGGTGGTGCCACAGGGCGGACGCTCACGGTCCTGCCGAACGGCCCGTTGCCGCCCAACCCGTCCGTGCTGCTCGAGAGCGAGCGCATGCGCGAGGTCCTGCTGGAGCTGCGCAGCCGCTTTGACACGGTGATCATCGACAGCCCGCCGCTGCCGATCGTCAGCGACGCCCTTCCGCTCATCGACCAGGTGGACGGCGTGCTGGCCGTCAGCGGGCTCGGCATCGCGTCGCGGGACGGGATTCGCGAGCTCCTGCGCCTCGTCTCACTGCACGGGGACAACCTGCTCGGCGTGGTGGTGAACTTCACCGCCCGCAGCGACCGCTCCGCCGCGGCGTACTACCGCGGCCATCAGTCCTAGCCGACGACGGTTCCGAACAGCCGCTCGTAGCGGCGCACCATGGTGGCCGCGTCGACCTCCTCGCGGGCGTCCTGCGCCGCGTGCGCGAGCCGTGCGCGGAGCCCGTCGTCGGTCAGGACGGCCAGGCAGGTCTCGTAGAAGGCGTCGACGTCGGCGGCCGGGAAGTGCAGCCCGGCACCCGTCCGCTCGAGGATCGGGCCGACGTCGCCGACGTCCGCCGCGACGATCGGAACGCCGACCGCCACCGCCTCGATGATCGACATGGGCATCGCCTCGCCGGTCGACGGGAGCACGGTGAGATCCCCCAGCGCGAAGACGGAAGGGACGTTGTCGTGGCGGCCCAGGAAGGTGGCCCAATCGGCGCCGATCGCCCCCGCCGCCTCCTGTACGGGCCCGAGCTCCGGGCCGTCGCCGGCGAAGACCACGCGTACGTCGCCGAGCGTCTCGCGCAGGCGCGCCGTCGTCTGCAGCGTGAGGAGCTGGCGCTTCTGGGGCCGGAAGCGGGCCACGTGGGTGATCACCTTCGCCTCGGCCGGGATGCCGAGCGCCGCGCGGGTGAGCCCCTCCGCCGCCCGCCGCCGCAGATCGTCGACCGGGACCCCGTTGGGGATGAGCGTCACCTTGTCGCCGTCGACGCCCTCGCCGAGCAGGGTGTCGCGCTGCCACTCGGCGCAGATGACGGTCCTGGCGGTCAGCGGGTCGAACGCGCGGTTGTGCAGGGCGATCGCTCGCCCGCGCGGGGCCCCCGACGGCGACACCTGGTGCTCGCGCCCCGGGGTGTGCTCGGCGACGACGACCGGCCGGCGGGCGGCGATCCCGGCCAGCCGCCCCCACAGGCTCGCGTCCCAGCCGGTGCAGTGCACGAGATCGAAGCCCCGGGCCATCCGCACGAGCCGCCCGAGCCCCTGCAGCTGGCGGTTGCGCCCCACCGCCCCGAGGTGGACGAGCTCGACGCGGGGGTCGAGGACGACGCCCTGCGGCCCGGCCGGCGCGCCCGGTTGACTCCGGATGGACACGAGGCGGACACCGTGGCCGTCGTGGGCCAGGCCGCTGGCGAGGTGGGCGAGCTGGACCTCCATGCCGCCGAGGGTCTCGAGGTTCGAGATGACGAGCAGGAGCCGCCGGGGCCGGTCGAAGGCTGACATCGGCGCATGACGGTAACGGCTCGGCGCCGGGCCGACCGCGGGACGGCGCTACTCCGAATGGGGGCGACGCAGCAGCGTGCCGACCACCGAGGCGAGCATGGCGACCGCCAGCAGGATCCAGCCGGCTTGCTCGGCGGCCTCTTCGAGACCCCCCGCGACGACGTGAACCCACCCGCTCTGGGGTCCCGACCACGGCGCCGTCGCCGCCTCGATGGCCACGGCGAAGGCGAGGAGGGCGAGGCCGGCGAGTGCGGAGTGCCGGATGCGCGCGGGGGCGTCTCGGGTCAGGCGCTCGATGAGCAGGACGACGGCGCCCAGCACGGGCAGGTACACGACGGGCCAGATCACGCTGTCCCAGGTCTCCGAGAGCCCGGCGACGGTCAGGATGAGGCCCGCGATGGCCTCGTGCAGCCCGGTGAGGTCGTCCATCGACAGGAACGCCGCGGCGCCGGCCAGACCCACGTGCTCAGCGCGGCGCGGGGCCATGAGGAGCGCGTGGAGCCCGGCGCCGAGCGCGACGCCGAACGCCGCGACGACGCTCGCCCACGTCCATACCGTCCCCTCCAGGTTGGCGTTGAGCAGGCGCCGCTCGAGGAACGCGGCATTGGCCAGATGGATGACCAGCAGCGCCACCCCGCCGACGATCGCCAGGACCCGCCCCGCTCCTAGGATCTGCCCGACGGGGTCGGACGGGGACCCGTCCGCCCGCGTAGGGGCGGTCCTCCGCGCGAGGCCGGCCGCCGGAGGCCGCGACGCGGATGGCGTCGTGTTCACGAGTTCTCGTCTGGCTGGCGCGCGGAACGTGGTGATCATGGTCTCCGCCTGCCGTGAAGCACCGGTGAGGGCCGCGTGAGAGCGCGCTCATCCGCAGGTGGAGACGTGCTGCGTCCGGTCAGGAGACTCGCCATTGCTCCTGATCAACGGACGCTCCGCTGGGAACTTGAGGGCGGCCGGAAGCTGGCGCCCGAACCGGCGCCGGTCCGAACCAGTCCTCCGCCTCCCGAGACCTACGGCAGGCGCTGCCAGTCGGGCGAGGTGCCCTCGGCGAGCCGGCGTGGGTCGCCGCCGTCGCTGCGGATCCGCCAGATCTCGTGCGCCTCGCAGAAGCCGGCGCGGCACTGGGTGCTGAACGCGATCCACCGCCCGTCCGGTGAGTAGGTCGGCTCGCGGTCGGGGAAGGCGTTGCGGGTCAGCCGTACCGCACTGCGCCCGTCGGCGTTGGCGGCCCAGAGCTCGGCGCCGTAGAAGGTCTCGACGTCGCTGGCCCACACGAGGCGGCGCCCGTCGGGCGACCAGCTCGGCTGGTCGTCCTGATCGGAGTCGAAGGTCACGCGGCGGACGTCACCGCCGGCGGGGTCCATCGTGTGGATCTCGCGGCCGCCGCTGCGATCGCTCGAGAAGGCGATGCGCGCTCCATTGGGCGACCAGCTCGGGTCATAGTCGTGGGCGCCCGGCGCCGAGAGGCTTCGCCGCCCCGTGCCGTCGGCGTTGACCACCCAGATCTCCGAGCGCGGATCGGCGGAGTCGAGGGCGCTGACGACGGCGTACGCGAGGCGCCGCCCGTCGGGCGACCACGCCGGCGCCAGCTCGAGCTCGGACGTCTGCGTCAGCCGGCGCAGGTCGCCGCCGCGGGGGTCGGAGGTGTAGATCTCCGCGTCGACCCCGTCGGTGTAGTCGAAGGTCGAATCGGCCACGAAGGCGAGGCGCCGACCGTCCGGCGACCACGCCGGGCCGCTCTGCTCCCTCGCGGTGTTGACGGCGAGAGTCTGCAGGTCAGTGCCCTGCGGGGCGACGGTGCGGACCCAACCGAGTGGCGGATGATCGCCGGGCGCCGCTCCGAAAGCGATGCGGCCGTTCCGGCCAGGGAAGGCGGCCAGCGCTGGAGCGGCGACAAGCGGCAGGGCGACGAGCGCCGCCACCACTGCCGAGCCGACCTTCATGCCGTTCACCGTCGGGCGTCGCATCCGTTCCCCTTGTGTCGCCGGCTCCTCATGCGCCGGACTCGGACAACTTGACCAGAGTCGGAAGCCGGCGCAATACGACGTTCGTCCAGCTCCGGGCCGACCGCTCAGGTCGGAAGGCCCCGACCGGTCGGGCGGCCCCTCGAACCGAGGAGCCGCCCGACCGACGCGATTCGCTAGCTCAGCGCTTGATCTTGCGCTTCGTGGCCGCGACGCACTCGGCCTCGGTCGCGTACTTCCAGTTGGCGAAGCCGAGCCCGGCGCAGTTCGCCGCCCGAGCGCGGGTGATCGTGATCCGAAGGCGCCCGTAGTTGTCCTTGGTGAAGTCGTCGATGAGCCGAAAGTGGGCGAGCTTGCCGGCCCCCTTGACCGCGTAGGTGTACGCGTGGTTCGGCTTGGGTGCGTCGCCGACGCCGCCGATCGGGGTGGCGTTCACGTAGGCCGCTGCGGTCTTCAGCTGAAAGGTGGAGGCCGTCTGTGCGTTGGGTCGCCTCCCGCAGTTGCGGGAGACGTCCGCGAACAGGAACTCGGCGTCGGCGACCACGGGGCCGTTCGGACGGCCCCTCGAAGCGTAGATCGGCTTGGGCTCGGGCGTACCGCAGATCGAGCCCCGGATCTCCTCCCGAGAGAAGAGGCTGAACGTCCCCCGGACCGCCACCTTGTAGGGGATCCCTCTCACGAGCCGCTCCGTCTTCAGAGGTCCGGCGTACTTCCGGGAACCGGGATCGTAGGAGTTCAAGAAGTACGTCTTCGCTTGAGCGGACGCGGGAACGGCTGCTGAAGCAGCGATTAGGAAGGCGATGAGAGCGGCTCGGCGCAAGGGATGATCCTCTTGGGTCAGGTTGGACGCCCACTGGTGGAGAGGGCTAATGACATAACGGCGGGCCGCCCGAGAACAGTCGCCCTTCCCCTCCGCCGTCCGCCGGCTCCTCAAGACGAGACGGCGCCGAGGTGGCGACGGTACGCGTCCAGCGTCCGCTCCGCCACCCGCGGCCAGTCGGATGCACGGCCCCCTGCGGCGGCGGCCGCGGCGAGCGTCTCGGCGACGCCCTCGCCGCGCAGCACGTCGATCGCGGCGCGTGCCAGCGCGTCCGGGTCCCCGGGGGCGACCACGCGCCCCGAGCCGTCGGCCACCAGCTCGGGCAGCCCCCCCGCGGAGGTCACGATCATGGGCCGGCCGTAGACCTTCGCCTGCGAGCCCACGCCGCTCTGGCTTGCCTGCGTGTACGGCAGCACGACACACCGGGCCCCGCGGAACAGCCCGGGCACGTCGGCCTCGGAGATGTGCTCGTGACGGAGCTCCACCCTCGGATCGGCCAGCAGCGGGTGGGCCGGCAGATCGCCGGCGCCGGCCACCACGAGGCGGGCGTCGGGGACGGCGTCCCAGACGGCGGGGAGTGCGTCGAGGAGGACGGCGAGACCCTTGTAGGCCACGAGCCGACCGAAGAAGAGCAGCACGGGGTCGTCCGGGACCGGGGTGATGTCCGGCGTGCCAGTGCCGTGGGGCACCACCTCGACCGGGGCCTGGGTCGCGAACGAGTTCCCCAGCTCACGACGGTCGACCTCCGAGTGGACGAAGATCAACCCCGCGTGCCGCAGGAGGCGCCGCTCCCCGATCCGCCGGCGGAGCCCCGGGACGGGATCGCCCGGATGCGGCGTGGGATCGTGGAAAGTCACCGCGTAGCGCTCGGCCCGGGGGCCGGCGGCCACCAGGAGCCGGGGGTCGTCGAGCACGGACTCCTGGACATGCACGACGTGCGGCGCGAACGCGGCGATCTCGCGGCGGAGTCGGCCGAGGCGGCGTAGCGCCGAGGGCTGCCGCACCCGACCCGTCAGGACCCGGTGGCGAACATGACTCCCCACGAGCCCTGTGACATACCGGCGCACCACCCCTTCGTCCTCCGCAGGTCCCGCCGCGGCCTCGGAGGGGAACTCGTAGGTGTGGTCGCGGGTCAGCAGCAGCACGTCGCTGCCCTGCTCGGCGAGCCCGTGAGCGAGACCCGCCGTGTACTTCACGAACCAGTCGCAGGCGAGCAGGACGCGCAGCTCGCCGTCCGCCGGGAGCGGCGGACTAGACGCCCGCGCCATCGACCTGTCGCAGGGTCAGCTCCACCGTGGCAATCCGTCCGAGGAGGGTCCAACCGTCGAAGTCAGGGGCCTGCGCGCCCGCAACGAGCGCGTCGAGCTCCGCGGCGTCAAAGAGTTCCGCCGTGCGCATGGTGCGGGGGTCAAACGCGCCGTCCGAACGCAGCCGCTCGACGGCGGCGCGGTAGCCGCCGACAATCACCGGGCTTGGCCGCGACGAGGGGGCTGGACGCTGCATGACCTTGCGGACCGCGGTGCGTCCCAACCGGAGGTAGTAGGGCGCGAACCGGTGGGCGTTGCCCGGACGGGTCAGCTGGGCCGGCCCTCCGCGCTCGGTCTCGACGGCGGACACCGAGGGGCCGAGCCGCTCGATCAGGGCGCGATGGAGGCGGTGGCCGTTGCGCCAGCGGTGATGGCACGAGAAGGCCGCCTCGAACACGTCGCGGTAGTAAAGCGGGATCTCGGTCCGCACTCGCGACTCGAAGGCGGAGCGGTAGGCGCCGAAGTGCCCGACGGACTTGTACGCATAGAGGGCGTCGAGCTGCGTGGTGTTCGGCTGGCGGGCGTAGGGCCGCGCCCGCGCGGTGAGGACTTCGCGGCAGTAGTTCGCGACCGAGTCGACGGGCTCGGGCCGTAGCGGTGCGAAGTCGATCGGCGCGAGGATGCGCATGCTTAGGAAGGCGTCGAGGTTGACCTTCGACGTGCGGCCCGCCTGAGCGAACTCCTGCAGCCACGGCAGCGGGCCGAAGTGCTCGCCCCCACCGCCGTTGACCACCACGGGGCAGCTCCGGGTGCGTTCCTCCTGGAGCGTGAGCACGGGGCTCAGCGCCAAGGCGTCCAGCGTCCCGTCGGCCCAGGCCACCGCCTCGTCGAGCAGTTCGGGACCCAGCGACCACCTCTCCGGGAGGCGCTCCTGGTGCCAGTCGTACCCGCCGACCTCGGCGACCCGCCGCGCGAGCCGCACATCGACGGTCTCCTCCTCGCCGCTGGTCTGGGCGCGGAAGCGAAGGCCCGTGCGGGCCAAGAGCGACGTGACCAGCCGGCTGTCGTAGCCGCCGGTGAGGTCGGCCCAGAGGCACGACTCCGAGCCGATCCTGCGGCGCACGGCGTCCTGCGCCACTCCGGCGATGTGATCGGCGGTCTCGGAGAGCCCCATGCCTCGCACCCGGGCGTCCACTGTCGGGGTCCAGTAGGCGGCTTCACGAGGGCCCCCCGCGCCAAAGGTCAGGACAGTACCCGGCTCGAGCCGCTCGACCCCCTCCCACGCGGAAACCGGGCCGAACTGGGCGCCCGTGCGAAGGAAGAGGCGCAGCCCAACCGGGTCCGGGGCGGCCCCCAGGTGGCGGGCGAGGACGAGCGAGCTTGTCGAGAAGTACGTCCGCTCACCTCGCGAGGCGCGATAGACGACCTGCATGCCCAGCGGGTCGTTGAAGAGCTCGAGCTCCCCGCACTGGGGCCGGTAGCGAAGGGCGACGAAGTGCCCGTCGACATCGCCCAGCTCGCAGCGCGTGAGCGGGGCGCCGGCCGAGAACGTCCCGACCGCGAAGCCCCACGCCCCATCCGCAGGGAGCGTCGATGAAGCTTCCGCGACGTCGAAGCTCGCGGCCTTTGCCCAGCCGGCGGGAGCTGTGTACCGACGCACCTCTCCCGCGCCACGCAGTGTCTCGTAGTGGCCGATGAACGCCTCGAGCTCCTCGCTCGAAACGTCCGTGCGGCCGTCGTCGGCCACGACCGCCAGGAGTCCTGCCATCCCTAGCGCTCGCTCCGCCGGCTCTGCACCTAGCGAACCGCGATCAGAGACTTCGGAACGCCGCCGAACCGCTCGACGACCAGGGAGCAGTCGGGGAAGTACGCGGCCATCTCGGTACGAGACAGCAGCTCGACGTTCTGAAGCCGGGCGATGGCCTCTTCGATGCTCCCTACTTCGCTGATCGGCCAGGCCATGAGCGCACGGGCCCGCAGGGCGAGTGGCAGGAACTGCAAGCCAGGCGCGACGAAGTGAGGCTCGACGGGGAAGTAGCGATAGGGAGTCTGGACCCACAGGCGATCGGCGAGCGAGCGGGCCGTGTCAGCAAAGGCCAGACGCTTCGCATGCCCGCCGACGTGCTCGATCACCGAGTTCGAGAACACGAGGTCGAAGTGCTGTCGGCGAATCGACTCCGGCGGATCGCAAGCATCGCCAACGACGACCTCGGCTCCGTCCGCCGCTCCCGCCTCGTACGGATTTAGAAGCACCAGGCGCCTCGGTCTCAGACCTGCCGTCTTCCACGACTCGCCCGTTCCGCCGAGGTCCAGGACGGACATGTCGGACAGGTCCGGGAAGGTCTTCTTCACGAGATCCCAGCGCCGAAGCCGCCGTTTGCCGGACACGGAGCCAGGACCGCTTCCCACGAAGTAGGCTTTGACGTCGGCGGCGGCGGTCATCCGGCGCACACTACCCTTCCGGTCCTGCACGTCAGCCCCGTCGATCGGTCAACCCGTGCGAGGTCAGACGTCATCGTATGAGGTGGGGGCCACGGATCGGAAGCTGGTGCCGATCTTGTGATCAGCGAAGTAGAGCGTCCCGCTTCGCAAGATGCCACGACGGAAGTAGAGGCTGACCTTGCTGAAGTTCGCCCCCCTATTGTTCGCCGCGTCGATAGTCGCTGTTGCAAGTGACTTCCGACCGTTGAACCGGCTGCGTCGCCATCCGGACCCAGCGTTGACCCATTGCTCGCGAAATCCCCTCTTTGCGCTTCTCGACAATCTCACGTGGATCGCGAAGTCGACCCAGCGCCCGCGCACCAAAGGCATTGACCAGGTCGTGTCATATCCGCTGGTGCCGTTTCGGCGGTAGTAAAATCGATTGACCCCAGGCGAGGTGTTCATGTACATCGTTGAAGGCCCAGCTCCCTTGTAAGGAGGCCCGTAGATAGAGGCGAGTGAGATCCAATTATCGCCACGCTGCCTGGTGACCGGGAAGTCTCTTGGCACCAGGACTGAGTAACCGACCCAGTAGTCCTCGCCTTCCTCAAGCAAACTCGGACTGAGTGCCTGTGCACGCGGGTTGATCGTAGGGGTACACGGCTTGACGTCCGTGTCCGCTACCCGAAAGCGGATTGCCTTCCGGTCGCCGCCCAACGGATCGGGCACCACCGTGGTTCGATCCGGCGCGCACTGCTGGACGAGCGCGTACTGGCTCAAGTCCCCGGTTGAGACGTCTCCGTTCCAGATCACACGACCGGGCTCGCTCGGGGGCGCCTCCCCCGTCGCCCCGCCCCCGTTCGAGACGAGGATGACCGTGGCAGCCGCCACGCAAAGCAGGACGACGGCCGTCAGAGCCCGTCGGCGGAACGGCGTAGAAAGCGGTGTCATGTGGCGCCAAGGCTAGTGGACGATGGAGAGGCGCCAGCGGCTCCGGGGATCCGGAGCCGCTGCCGTCTTTGTCGGATCGTCAGTCGGTGCGAGCCCTGACCGAGCGCGGATCAGTAGGAGCGAGGAGCTACCGCGGCGAAGCTGGTACCCACCTTCGCAGAGGCGAAGTAGAGGCTCGCCGAACTCATGATGCCCTTTCGGTAGTACAGGCTGACCTTGGCGAAGTTCGCCCCTCCGTTGTTCGAACCGTCGAGGGTCTTCATCTTCAGGCGGAGCTGACCGTTCTGCTGGACCTGGTTCCACCCTGAGCCCGAGTTCACGAACTGCTCCCGATAGCCAACCGCAGGATCTCGACTCATCTTCGAGTGAATAACGAAGTCGACCCAGCGCCCACGGACCAACGGCATGGACCAGGGAGTGTCGTACCCGTAGGAACCGTTGCGCCGGAAGTAGAACTTGTTCACTCCGGGCGAGGAGTTCAGGTACATCGTCTGCGGACCGGCGCCGTTGTACGGAGCGCCGTAGATCGAGGCCAGGGAGACCCAGTCGTCGCCCGCGCCACTGGTGGTCGGGAAGTTGTTCGGCACCAGAATCGAGTAGCCGAACCAGGACTCGGTGTTCTCCTTGATCACGTTCGGGCTAAGTGCTTGTGCACGCGGGTTCTCCGTCGGCGAGCAGGGTGAGACGTCGGTGTTGTGGACCGTCATCTGCATGACGTTCCGGTCCACCCCGAGGGGGTCCCGGAGTACCTTGGTCCGGTCCGGAGCGCACTGCTGCATGAACCAGGCGCTGAGATTGCCGCTTGAGAGATCGCCGTTGAACAGCACGGAGCCGGCGGGAGCGGGAGGCGCCGGGGTCGGCGCGGGCGTCGGAGCCGGGGTCGGCG
>CALMNS010000511.1 GCA_937871635.1 uncultured Solirubrobacter sp. | reverse complement strand
CCGCGTTCCTGCTCTGGCCGGGGTTCTCCGCGGCCGGTGCTGCCGCGGTCGTCGACGCGCTCGCCCGGCACGTGCCCCACGTGGTCTCCCTGTCGGCCGCACGGCTCCAGCACGACCAGGACGGTGCCATGGAGGGAGTCTGGGCGGACGTCGAGGCGCTCGTCGAGGCCTCCGGCGCGTCGTGGACGTTCGTGCGCGCCGGCGGGTTCGCCGCCAACACGCTCGAGTGGGCCGAGCAGATCCGGGCGGGCGACACCGTCCGGATCCCGTTCCCCGATGCCGCCCGATCCCTCGTCCACGAGCGCGACATCGCCGACGTCGCGGTCCGCGCCCTCACCGACCCGGGGCTTGCCGGCCGGGCCCTCGCCGTCACCGGCCCCGAGGTCCTCACCCAGCGCGACCAGGTGCGCGCGATCGGCGCGGCGATCGGCCGGGACCTGCAGGTGCGACCGCTTCCGATCGAAGCGACCCGTCGCGAGTACGCGGCGGCCATGGGCGCCGATCACGCCGATGCGGCGATCGCCTACTGGGCGACCCTGGCCGACGCACCCGAGCGCGCGACCCGCGATGTCGAGGAGGTCACGGGACGGCCGGGGCGGACGTTTGCCGAGTGGGCCCGCGACCACGCCGGCGCCTTCGCCCACCGTTCGGCCGCGGGGCTCACCGAGGCGGGAGCCACCCGGGTCCCCGAGCGCACGCCCTAGCGCCGGTCGAGCGCCTCGGTGAGGTACTCGTCCGCGCGGGCGGTGAGCCGTCGCAGCCCGTAGGCGTCGAGCACGGCGCGCTTTGGATCGGCCCCCCCGCCCAGCCGGTCCATCAGCGCGGCGATCTCGTCGAGTGGCACCTCCTCGAGCGTCCGCGGCCCGAGCTCGCGCACCGCCACCTCCGGGGCGTCCGGCAGGCGGACCACGTCGTCGTCGGTCAGCGTCACGCGGCGCTCCTGGGCGAGCCAGCGCAGCGCCGACTCGAGCGGCGCCCGCGCGGTGGTGGTGAGCTTGCGGCCGCCCGAGGCGCGGTTGTAGAGGGCGTAGGCCCGGGAGGCGAGCATCGGGCCCTCCGCGGCGACGATCTCGAGCAGCGCGGCCATGATC
>CALMNS010000510.1 GCA_937871635.1 uncultured Solirubrobacter sp. | reverse complement strand
GCGCCGGACGGCGGCGACGACGTCGGCGGTGGCGGCCCGGACGCGGGCGTCGCGGACCGATCCACCCCGCTCGGCCTGGACGAGGACGCTCTCGCCGTCGGCCTCGGGGAAGGCGCGGTCGAGGATCGCATCGGCCCGGCCGGATTCGCCGACGCCGTCGTATCCGTCGGGTGTCTGGGTGCCGGTCATCGTCCCGACGGCGAAGGCGACGAGGACGAAGGCGAGCCAGCCGAGGATCGCGCGGCGGCGGTGGGCAGCGCTCCAGCGGCCCATCCGGGCGGCGAGCGAAGGTGAGTTGTTCATGGCCGCAACCCTCCCGGCGGGGCGGGTCCCCGCGCCAGCCGGGAAGCGGGCGGAAGCGGGGTGGGGCTAGCCCCCGGATGCACACGCCGGGTCCCCGGCTGGCGCGTCGCCACCGCCCGGCGTAGCTTGCGGAGCGTCGCCATGTCCGAGCAGCTCGCCCACACCGCCCGCTCCGCCGCCTACGTCCTGGTCTGCTTCCCGCTGGCCCTCGCGATCCTCGTCCTCCTCCCGCTCGGCTTCGGGCTCGGGCTCGGTCTCCTGCCGGTGTTCTTCCTGGGTCTGCCCGTGGCGGGGACGACCGTCCTGGCCTGGAAGGCCCTCGCGCGCGTCGAGCGCCGCCGGGCGGCCGCAGTCCTCGGCGCGCCCATCCCGGACCCGCCCGCCCCTGCGGGCGACGCGAGGAAGCCCCTCAGCGCCCGCTGGCGCGCGCGGCTGAGCGATCCGATGACCTGGCGCGAGCTCGGCTGGGCCCTGGTCCTCGCGCTGCCGGGGCTCGTGGCGGCGTGCATCCTGCTCGCGCTCGCCTCGGCCGCCCTGACGGCGCTCCTGCTGCCCTTCGGCGCCCTCGCGGCGGCCGACGGCTCGACCCTCGAGGAGTGGCCCTTCCCCTTCCTCATGCCGATCGTCGGCCTGCTCGCCATCCCCCTGACCGGCCTGGCCGCCCGCGTCTTCGCGACCGGCCTCGCCCTCAGCGCCCGGGCGATCCTCGCGCCGACCGACAAGGCCCTGCTGGCCGCGCGGGTCGAGACGCTCGAGACCACCCGCGCGGGCGCCGTCGAGTCCGCGGACGCGACCCTGCGGCGGATCGAGCGCGACCTGCACGACGGGGCGCAGCACCGGCTGGCCTACGTGGCCATGGAGCTCGGCCGCGCCCGCGGGAAGCTCGACGAGGACCCGGAGGGCGCCCGTGACCTGGTCGAGCGCGCCCACGAGGAGTCCAAGCGGGCCATGACCGAGCTGCGCGACCTCGTCCGCGGCGTCCACCCGAGCGTCCTGGCCGACCGCGGCCTCGCCGCCGCGGTGTCCGGGATCGCCGCCCGCAGCCCGATCCCCGTGAGCGTCAAGGTCGAGGTCGAGCCGCGGCCGGGCCGCGCGGCGGAGACCGCCGCGTACTTCGTGGTGGCGGAGGCGCTGGCCAACGTCGGGCGCCACTCGGGGGCCACCCACGCCGACGTGGAGATCGTCCGCGAGCACGACCGGCTCGTGCTCGTCGTCGCTGACGACGGCCGCGGCGGCGCGAGCGCGGGGCCCGGGGGCGGCCTCTCCGGCCTCGCCCAGCGGGTCCAGGCGCTCGACGGCCACTTCGGCGTCGTCTCCAACCCGGGCGAGGGCACCACGGTGTGGGCGGAGCTCCCGTGCGGGTCGTGATCGCCGAGGACCTCGTCCTGCTCCGCGAGGGCCTGGCCGCGCTGCTCGCCGACGCGGGCCACGAGGTGGTCGCGGCGGTCGGAGATGGCGACGCCCTCCTGGCCGCCGTGGAGGCGCACGACCCCGACCTGGCGCTCGTCGACGTCCGGATGCCGCCCGACTTCCGCGACGAGGGCCTGCGCGCCGCCCTCGCCCTGCGCAAATCGGCCCCCCCCCACCCCCCCCACCGCGCGCGGCCGTCGATCCTCATCCTCTCCCAGCACGTCGAGGAGCGCTATGCCTCCGAGCTCCTGGCTAGCGGCTCCCAGGGCGTCGGCTATCTCCTCAAGGATCGCGTGGCCGACGTCCAGGAGTTCCTCTCCGCCCTGCGGCGGGTGGCCGACGGCGGGACGGCGATCGACCACGAGGTGGTCTCCCAGCTGCTCACCCACCGCCGCCGCACCGACGTCCTCGACGACCTCACCCCGCGCGAGCGCGAGGTGCTCGGGCTGATGGCCGAGGGCCACACGAACGCCCTGATCGCCGAGCGGCTCGTGGTCAGCCCCGGCGCGGTCGAGAAGCACATCGCCAACGTCTTCTCCAAGCTCGACCTGCCCCCGTCCGAGCACCAGCACCGCCGCGTGCTGGCCGTGCTCACCTACCTGGGAGTCTGACGTGCGCCGCTCGGTCACCGTCCTCGCGCTCGTGATCGGCGGGCTGACCGCGGTCTGGGGCGCCCTCGTCCTCCTCGACCTGCTCGCCCGCGCAGAGCGCGTCAGCTCCCAGCCGCTCGACGTCCGCGGCGGCCTCGTGCTCGAGACGACCTCGGGCGACCTCGAGGTCGTCGCCCGCCCGGGTCCCGCGCGGCTCGAGCTCCGCTCCGTCCGCGGGCTGTTCGGCGGCCCGGGGACCCGGGTGGAGCGGGCGGACGGCCGCCTCGAGGTGCGCACGAACTGCACCGGGCCCTTCTCGGTCTCCTGCTCGGGATCGCTGCGGGTCCTCGTCCCGCCCGGCACTCGGGTCGCGCTCGGCACGGGCTCGGGCGAGATCGTCGTGCGCGGGGTCCAGGACGGGGTGACCGCCGAGACGGGCTCGGGCGACATCCGGCTCGAGGACGTCTCCGGCTCCGAGGTGAGCGCCGACACCGGCTCGGGCGAGGTGCAGGGCACCGGGGTCGCGGCGGACAGGGTGCGGACCGAGACGGGCTCCGGGGACGTGCGGATGCTCCTCGGCCGCGCGCCGCGCGACGTCTTCGTCGACACGGGGTCGGGCGAGGTCGACCTCCGGCTTCCCGACGTGGGCTACCGGGTGGCGACCGACACGGGCTCGGGCGACGAGCAGGTCGGCGTGCGCCAGGACCCGGGCGCGGGCCGCTCGCTGCGCGTGGAGACCGGCTCCGGCGACGTCAGGATCCGGCCTCCCGGGTGAAGTCGCGCAGGGCGACGGCGGTCGACCAGAAGGCCAGGTCGTCCCACGGGAGCTCGCGCGGGGCGAAGGCGCGGACCTCGACGGCCTCCGCGGTCAGCGCGGGTTCGCCCAGCGCCCGGGCGGCGTAGACGATCAGCACCACGTGGTCGTCGTCGCGCGAGTAGACGCCGACGAGCGCGCCGAGCTCGACCGCCATGCGCAGCTCCTCGCCGACTTCGCGGCGGGCCGCCTCCTCGACGGACTCGCCGAGGTCCACGAAGCCGCCGGGGAAGGTCCAGCGGCCCTTGCCGGGGTCGAAGCCGCGGCGCAGCAGGACGATGCGGCCGTCGGCGTCGACGGGGATCGCGCAGGCGACCGGCTTGGGGTTGTAGTAGGCGCCGTAGCCGCAGTGCGGGCAGCGGATCGAGCGCGGGTAGCGGACCTCCGCCTCGCGCCCGCAGCGGGGGCAGAACCGCGCCTCGGCGAGCGCGGGGTTGAGCGGCTCCGGCATCCCCGCACCCTAGGTGGCGCCACGCCCGGCCACTCCCCAGAGCCGGACCGTACTCGCGGGCACGACCACTAGGTGGCGCCACGCCGCGCGGGCGCCGGGTAGGGGCACGGCCCATGTGGCTCGACGACGACGCCTTCCTGGCCGCCGCCCTCGACCACGCGTCCGACGGGGAGATCGAGCCCGACCTCTCGGCCTTCCCGCCCGGGCGCCGCGCCGGCCTCGAGCGGCTCACGACGTTCGGCGTCGCCCGCTACGCCGGGACGCGCAACTTCGCCGGCGAGCGGCGCGGCGTCTCCGCGCTCTCGCCCTACGTCCGCCACGGCCTCGTCACCCTCCCCGAGGCGCGCGACCACGCCGTCGCCGCCCCCGGCAACCCCTTCAAGTTCGTGCAGGAGCTCGCCTGGCGCGAGTACTGGCGCCACGTGCTCGACCGTCGCGGCCGGGGCGTCTTCGCCGACGTCGAGGCGCCCAAGCACCGCCACCACCGCGCCGCCGGGCTGCCCGACGCGCTCGTCGGGGCCGCGACGGGCCTGAGCTGCGTCGACGAGCCGCTCGCCGAGCTCTCCGCGACGGGGTACATGCACAACCACGCGCGGATGTGGGTCGCCTCGGCGACGACCCACCTCCTGCAGCGCGACCACGCCGCGGGCGCCGCGCTCTTCGCGGAGCACCTGCTCGACTGGGACCCGGCGTCGAACTCGCTCTCCTGGCAGTGGGTGGAGTCGTCCTTCGCGCACCGGCCCTACCTCTACGACCGCGGCAACGTCGAGCGGTGGGCGCCCGGGCTCTGCGCCCGCTGCCCGGCCGGGCAGGCCGGCCGGTGCCCGTTCGAGGCGAGCTACGCCGAGCTGGCGGCGCGGTTCCTCGGCGGCGATCGCGAGGCGCCCGAGCCGGCGGGCGAGCGGGGGGCCCGCTACGGGGCGCCCGGGCCGGAGGACCGCCCGGAGCTCGGGGCGATGGGCGGCGCGGCGGGCACGGAGACCGGCGGGACGGCGGCGGTCTGGCTGCACGCCTCGAGCCTCGGCCTCGCCGATCCGGCGCTGGCCGCCGCTCCCGCCGACGCCACGGTGGCGATCGTCCTCGACGCGCCGCACCTGCGGACGGTCGCCCACGCCGGCAAGCGCCTCGCCTTCGTCGCCCGCTCGGCGCTCGAGACCGCGGGCGAGCTGCGCGAGAGCGGCCGCGAGGTCCGCCTGGCGGTCGCCGACCCC
>CALMNS010000509.1 GCA_937871635.1 uncultured Solirubrobacter sp. | reverse complement strand
CCGGCGGCCTGAGCGGCGGGCTGTGGGCGGCGCACGACGCGGTGCTCGAACCCGGTGCCCCCTGGGTGCTCGACGCCCTGGGCTTCGAGGCGCGGATGCGCGCCGCCCGCGCGGTGGTCACCGGCGAGGGCAAGCTCGACGGCCAGACGCTCGAGGGCAAGATCGTCGGCGAGGTGGGTCGCGCCGCCCGCCAGGCCGGCGTCCCGCTCCACGCGATCGTCGGGACGGACGCCATGGACGCCTTCGGCAAGCGGATGATCGACCTCCAACGCGTCATCGAGGCGACGACGCTCGAGGCGATCGAGGCCGCCGGGGAGCAGCTCGGCGGCGAGCTGCGCGACGGCCGGGCCTGAGCCGCCCCCGAGGCGGCGGGGGCGCAGGTAACGCGCGAGGCTCCGGCGGGGTAACACACCCCATGCCGCCGCGCCCGCATCTCTCGATCCCCTCGCCGGGGACCCGCCGGGCGGTGGTGGTCGGCGCGGGCTCCTTCGGGACGGCGGTGGCGGTCCTCCTCGCTCGCGGCGGCTTCCGCACCACGCTGCAGACCCGCACCGCCGCGCAGTGCGAGCGGCTGAGCGAGGCGCGAGGCAACGAGCAGTACCTCGCCGGCGTCGAGCTGCCGCGCGAGCTGCGCATCGAGACCGTCAACGCGGGCCTCGGCCGCGCCGACTTCGTCTTCCTCGGGGTCCCCAGCGGAGGGCTCCAGCCGGTCATCGCGGGGCTCGAGGAGGCCGGGCTGAACCGCCGGACGCCGGTCATCTCGCTGGCCAAGGGGCTCGTGCCGCCGGACGGGATCGCCCCCACGGTCCTGCTCTCGACCTCGCTGGGCGCCCAGCGGGTCGCCTGCATCGGCGGGCCCGCCCACGCCCGGGAGATGGTCACCGAGGGCGCCGGCCTGGTCGCCGCCTCGGCCAACGAGCGCCTCGCGCTGCAGATCGCGAACGTCTTCGAGCGGGCCGGCGTGGTCTGCGAGCAGTCCAACGACCCGATCGGGGTCGAGCTCGCCGGGGCGGCCAAGAACGCCGCCGCGCTGGCCTCGGGCGCCACCGAGGCACAGGGCCTCAACGCGGCGGGCGCGGCCGCCGGCCACATCTTCGGCGAGGTCTGGCGCTACGCGGAGCGCCAGGGGGCCCGCCCCGAGTCGCTCATCGGCCTGGCCGGGACGGGCGACCTGGTTGCTGCCGTCGACGACGCCCAGTACGGACT
>CALMNS010000508.1 GCA_937871635.1 uncultured Solirubrobacter sp. | reverse complement strand
ACTACGCGCGGGGGTCCCGAGGCGCCCGAGCTGGTGGCGAGCACGGCGGCGACCAGCGCGGCGCCCGTGGCGAGGACGGCGGCGCGCCTCATCCGCCCGCCTCCTCGTAGTAGCGCTGGGCGCCCGGGTGCAGGCGGAGCGGCTCGACGAGCTCGCGGGCGTCGGCCGGATCGAGGCTCTCGGCCTGCGGGGTGACCGCCGCGAGCTGATCCTTGCGGTCGAAGAGGAGCTTCGTGATGTCGTAGGCGAGCGCGTCGGGCATCTCCGCGTCGACCATCAGCAGGTTCGGGACCCCGATCGTCTTGGCGGGCGCGGTTCCCTCGTAGTCGCCCTCCTCGATCTCGGCCGCCTGGTAGGCCTCGCCGTAGCGCTCCTGCAGGCGGGGAAGAGCGTCTGAGAGGTCGAGCAGGCGGATCTCGTCCGTGCTGGCCAGGTCGGTGATCGAGCCCGTCGGGACGCCACCCGACCAGAAGAAGGCGTCGATCGTCCCGTCGCGCAGCGCCGCGACCGACTCGCCGACCCCGAGGCCCGCGCCGTCGACGTCCTCGTCGGGATCGAGCCCCGCCGCCTCGAGCAGGCGCAGGGCGATGACCTCGGTGCCCGAGTTCGGCGCGCCGACGGACACCGAGCGGTCCTCGAGGTCCGCGACCGTCTCGATGTCGGAGTCGGCCGGCACGACGACCTGGGTGACGTTCGAGTAGATCTTCGCGAGGGCCCGGAGCTCCAGGGGCCGCTCGAAGCCGGCGGCTCCCTCGACCGCGTCGATGGCGGTGTCGGCCAGCGTGAAGGCGACGTCGGACTCGCCCGAGGCGACCAGCAGGAGGTTGTCGACGGAGGCGGACGTCGTTTCCGCCGTGGTCGGGCGGTCGGGCAGGCCGCGGGTCATCTGGTCGGCCAGCGCCCCGCCGTAGACCTGGTAGACCCCGCCGGCCCCGCCCGTGGCGATCGACAGGTCGCCCTCGCCGCCCGGCGGGTCGTTCGGCGAGCAGCCCGCCAGCCCGACCGCTGCGGCGGCCAACGCCCCTGCGAGCCAAGCGCTCCCCCGACCGCCCATATCGCGGTCGTGCCCGACGCTACAAGGGCTAAACCGTCAGCCCGGTCCGCACCAGCGAGGCGAGCTCGTGCCCCGCGGTCGGGTCGGGCGGATCGAGCGGCGGCCGCAGGAACCGCCAGTCCTCCTCGCCGGTCAGCGCGGCCATCATCGCCTTGAGCGTCGGGATCAGCGGCGGGCGGGCCTCGATCGCGGAGCGGACCTCCGCGAGCCGGGCCTGCGCCGTGACGGCCTCGTCGCGGCGTCCGGCGAGGTGGTGGTCGTAGACGTCGCGCGCCAGCCGGGCGGTGACGTTGCAGGTGGCCGAGATGCAGCCCGCGCCGCCCCAGCCCAGCGTGTCGAGCAGCAGGCCCTCGCTCCCGGCGAAGACGTCGAGGCCGGGGAGCTCGCGGCACACCTGCTCGATCCGCCCCGCATCGCCGGCCGAGTCCTTCGTCCCGACCACCACGCCGGGATAGGCCTCGAGCAGGCGGGCGAGGAGCTCGAGGCTGAAGCCCGCCCCGGCCAGCCGCGGGAAGTGGTAGAGATGCAGGCGCAGCCGCGGGTCGCCGACGCGCTCCACGAGCTCGGCGAAGAAGCGGAAGAGCCCGTCGTCGGAGACGTCCTTGTAGTAGAACGGCGGCAGGACCAGGACCCCGTCGGTGCCGAGGGCGATCGCCTCGCGGGCGAGCAGCACGGCGTCGGGCAGCGCGCACGCCCCGGTTC
>CALMNS010000507.1 GCA_937871635.1 uncultured Solirubrobacter sp. | reverse complement strand
GCGGTGGGCAGCGCCCCGCCGATCTGCGTGCCGCGCAGCTTGGCGAGCTCCGAGCCGGTCAGCGACGGGGACCAGCTCGACGCGGCGACGAGGGCGACGGCGTCGCCTTCGACCGCCCAGCCGAGCCGCCCCGCGCGGGCGGCGTCGGGGAGCTCGCCGACCATCCCGACCACCGGCGTGGGGTAGATCGGGCCGTCCGGCCCCTCGTTGTAGAGGGAGACGTTGCCCCCCACCACCGGCACGCCGAGCGCCCGGCACGCGTCGCCGAGGCCGGCCACCGCGCGGGTGAGCTGCCAGGCGACGTGGGGCTTCTCGGGGTTACCGAAGTTCAGGCAGTTCGTCAGGCCGAGCGGCTCGGCGCCCACGCACGCGAGGTTGGCCGAGCACTCGACCACCGCCTCGATCGCCCCCCGGTAGGGGTCGTGGGCGACGCGGCGCCCGTTGCCGTCGATCGAGACGCCCAGCGCGCGCGGCGAGTCGAGCGTCACGCGGAGCACCGCGGCGTCGGCCGCCTCCGGCCGGCGGACCGTGGCGGAGCCGACCAGCGCGTCGTACTGCTCGAAGGCCCAGCGCCGGGAGGCGAGGTTGGCCGAGCCGAGCAGCACCAGCAGCGTCTCGAGCGGGCCCTCGGCGCCCGACAGCCGGGCGGTCGGCGCCGGGTAGACGGGCGCGAACGGCGCGGCGGGGGCGAGGTCGTAGACCGGGCAGTCGTCGACGAGCGCCTCCACCGAGAGGTCGCCGACCCGCACCCCGCCGTCGAGGACGCGCAGCCGGCGGGTGTCGGTCACCTCGCCGATCGCCGTCGCCCGCGTCTCCCACCGCTCGCAGACGGCGATCACCTCGTCGACCCGCCCGGGCTCGACGACGCAGAGCATCCGCTCCTGCGACTCGGAGATCATGATCTCGAACGGCTCCATGTCGGCCTCGCGCAGCGGGACGCGCCGGACGTCGAGGTCGATGCCGACCTCGCCCTTGGAGGCCATCTCCGCCGCCGAGCTCGTGAGCCCGGCGGCCCCGAGGTCCTGGAGCGAGACGAGCAGGCCGCGCTCGAGCAGCTCGAGCGAGCACTCCAGGAGCTTCTTCTCCTCGAACGGGTCGCCGATCTGCACCGTCGGGCGCGCGGCGCTGGCCGAGGTCTCGCCCAGCTCGGCGGAGGCGAGGACGGAGGCGCCCCCGATCCCGTCGCGGCCCGTCCGCGCCCCGAACAGCACGACGACGTTGCCGACCCCGGCCGCCGCGGAGCGGATCAGGCGCTCCGTCTCGATCAGCCCGAGGCACATCGCGTTGACCAGGCAGTTGTGCTCGTAGGGCTCCTCGAAGTAGATCTCGCCCCCGACGGTGGCCACCCCGATCGAGTTGCCGTAGTGCCCGATCCCCGCGACGGCCTGCTCGAGCAGGTAGCGCGACCGGGTCGAGTCGGCCGGCTCGCCGAAGCGCAGGGAGTCGAGGATCGCGACGGGCCGGGCGCCGACCGCGAAGACGTCGCGCAGGATCCCGCCGACGCCGGTGGCGGCGCCCTGGAACGGCTCGACCGCGCTCGGGTGGTTGTGCGACTCGACCTTGAACGCGCAGGCGAGCCCGCCGCCGACGTCGACCGCTCCCGCGTTCTCCCCCGGCCCCATCACCACCCGCGGGCCCTCGGTGGGCAAGCTGCGCAGGACCTTGCGCGAGTGCTTGTAGCCGCAGTGCTCGGACCACATGAGCGAGAAGACGGCGAGCTCGACCTCGTTGGGCTCGCGGCCGTGCTTGGCCAGGATGAGCTCGTACTCGGCGTCGGTGAGGCCGAGCTCGCGGTGCCTCATCGGGGCCTCACCGCGAGGCGGCGGCGACGGGGACGACCGACGAGAGGAGCTTCAAGCCGTCGGTCGAGCCCGTCAGCGCGTCGACGGCGTGCTCGGGGTGCGGCATGAGCCCGAGGACGTTCCCGGCGGCGTTGGCGACCCCCGCCACGTCGCCCGCCGAGCCGTTGAAGTTGTGCCCGGGCGCGTAGGCGAGGACGACCTGGTCGTTGGCCCGCAGCTCCTCGAGGACGGCGTCGGGCGCGTAGTAGCGGCCCGTCTGGTGCTTGGCGGGCACCGAGAGCCGCTCGCCGCCGGTGCAGCCGCGCGTCCACGCGCAGTCCGTCGAGACGACCTCGACCTCCACCTGGCGGCAGACGAAGCGCAGCGAGAGGTTCGGCAGGAGCGCGCCCGGCAGCAGCCCGGCCTCGCAGAGCACCTGGAAGCCGTTGCAGATGCCGAGCACGGGCCCGCCCTCGCGGGCGAACGCCTCGACCGCCGCCATGACCGGGGAGAACCGCGCGATGGCGCCCGCCCGCAGGTGGTCGCCGTAGGAGAAGCCGCCCGGGACGATGACCGCGTCGACCCCGCGCAGGTCGCGCTCCTGGTGCCAGAGGATCTCCGCTTCGCCCACCAGCGAGGCGGCGTGCAGCGCGTCGCGCTCGTCGCAGGAGCCCGGGAACCGCAGGATCCCGAACCTCATGACGGGCTCCGCGGGGCGTCCGGCGCCCCCTCCTCGACGATCTCGTAGTCCTCGATCAGCGGGTTGGCCAGGAGCGCCTCGCACATCTCCGGCACCCGCGAAGGATCCTCGGCGTCGAGCTCGATCAGCCGCCCGACGTGCACGCCGGTGACGCCCTCGAACCCGAGGGCCGGCAGCGCGCGCTCGACGGTCTGGCCCTGGGGGTCCAGGATCCCCGCCTTCGGGCGGATCAGGACCTGGACCCTCACCCGACGCGCTCGAGGTAGGCGCTGAACGGCTCGTCGGCCAGCAGCTCGTAGGCGTGGACGTAGCGCTCGCGCGTGGCGGTCACGACGGGCTCGGGGATCGGCGGCGCCGGGGGCGTCTTGTCCCAGCCCGTGCCGCTCGCCCAGTCGCGCACGTACTGCTTGTCGAAGCTCGGCTGCGACCGGCCCGGCCCGTAGCCCTCGACGGGCCAGAAGCGCGAGGAGTCCGGCGTGCAGACCTCGTCGCCCAGGACGAGCTCCCCGGACCGGGGATCGAGACCGAACTCGAGCTTGGTGTCGGCGAGGATGACCCCGCGCTCGCGGGCGTAGGTGGCCACCCGGTCGTAGACGGCGATGGACACGTCGCGCAGCCGCCCGGCGAGCTCGGCCGAGCCGACGAGCTCGGCCGCGCGCTCGAGGTCGATCGCCTCGTCGTGGCCCTCCTCCGCCTTGGTCGACGGCGTGAAGATCGGCTCGGGCAGCTGCTCGGACTCGCGCAGGCCATCTGGGAGGCGCACCCCGGAGACCGAGCCCGTGCGGCCGTAGTCCTTCCAGCCCGAGCCGGTGATGTAGCCGCGCACGATGCACTCGACGGGCAGCATGTCGAGCCGGCGGACCCGCAGCGCGCGGCCGCGGAGCTCCTCGGGCACGCCGTCGGTGGCGGAGATGAGGTGGTTCGGGACGACGTCGGCGAGCACGCCGAACCACAGGAGGGAGAGGCCGGTGAGGACCTTTCCCTTGTCGGGGATCTCGGTGGGATGGACCGCGTCGTAGGTCGAGATGCGGTCCGACGCGACCATCAGCAGGTCGTCGCCGAGCTCGTACATCTCGCGGACCTTGCCGCTGGTCAGGAGGGGGAGGTCGACCACGGGCCTGACGCTACCTCACAGGTCGTACGGGAAGTTCGTGAGCACCTCTCCGCCGGCCTCCGTGACCAGGACGAGGTCCTCGAGGCGGCAGCCGCCGAAGCCGGGGCGGTAGCACCCCGGCTCGACGGCGATCACGTCGCCGGCAACCAGGTCGTCCGATGCGCGGCCCAGGTAGGGCCGCTCGTGCAGCTCGAGCCCGACCCCGTGCCCGAGGGAGTGGTAGTAGCCGTCCTCGAGCGTGGTGCCCGCCGCCTTCGTGCGCTGGGTCGGGTGACCCGCCGCCTCGAACGGCTCGCAGGAGCGCCCGTAGAGTTCGCCGCCCGCGACACCGGGCCGGACCGCGGGGAGGACCGCGTCGAGCGCCGCCCGGCACAGCTCCCAGTACCCGGCGAGCTCCGGCGGCGGCTCGCCGCCGCCGGCCACGAAGGTCCGGGTCATGTCCGACCAGCAGCGCGACTCGCGGTCGCGCGGCCAGATGTCCACGATGACCGGCACGCCCGCGGCGATCGGCCCGTGCCCGGACTCGTGCCCGAGCGCCGACTGCGGGCCCGCCGCGACGATGACGTCGTCCGGGAGGTCGGCAC
>CALMNS010000506.1 GCA_937871635.1 uncultured Solirubrobacter sp. | reverse complement strand
ACCACCATCGCCAGGATCTCGTCGAGCCCGACCTTCGGCTCGAAGCCGACCAGCTCGCGGGCGCGGGTGGTGTCCGGGACGCGCCGCTGCATGTCCTCGAACCCCTCCTCGTACGCCTCGTCGTAGGGCACGTAGCGCACCTTGCTGCTCGAGCCGGCCGCCGCGACCACGCGCTGCGCGAGGGCGTCCATCGAGACCTCCTCGACCCCACCGATGTTGTACGCGCGGCCGCTGGCCTCGGGGTGGTCGACCAGCGCGAGGATGCCCTCGACCGCGTCGCCGACGTAGCAGAAGCACCGCGTCTGCTGGCCGGTCCCGTAGACGGTGATCGGCTCGCCCTTGACCGCCTGGCCGACGAAGCGGGGGATGACCATGCCGTAGTGGCCGGTCTGGCGCGGCCCGACCGTGTTGAACAGCCGGACGATGACCGTCGGCAGGCCCTTCTGGCGCCAGTAGGTGTAGGCCAGGATCTCCTCGATCGCCTTGGCCTCGCTGTAGGACCAGCGGCTCTTGAGCGGCGAGCCGAGGATGCGGTCGTCCTCCTCGCCGAGCTTGTCGCTGGTGTTCTTGCCGTAGATCTCGCTGGTGCTCGTCACCAGCACCTTCGTGCCGTGCTTGTGGGCCTTCTCGAAGACGATCTCGCTGCCGCGGATGTTGGTCGCGAGGCTCTCGAGCGGCTTGTCGACGATCAGCTGCACGCCGACGGCGGCGGCGAGGTGGAAGCAGACGTCGACCCGGCTCATCACGTCGTCGACCAGGTCGGCGTTGAGGATGCTGCCGAGCACGAACTCCACGTCGTCACGCCGGCGCAGGTGCTCGATGTTCTCGAGCCGACCGGTGCTGAGGTTGTCCAGCAGGATGACCGTGTCGCCGCGGGCCAGCAGGGCGTCGGCGAGGTGCGAGCCGATGAAGCCCGCCCCGCCGGTGATCAGTGCGCGCATGGGGGGAGGCTACCGGCGCAGGGAGGCGTAGAGCGCGCGGTGGGCCTCCACCATGCCGGCGACGCCGAACTCGGCCTGCGCCCGCTGCCGGGCCGTCGGGCCGAGGTCCTGCGCCAGGACGCGCCGGACGGCGGCAGCGAGCTCCGCCGGGTCGGTCCCGACGACCTCGCCCGTCACGACCTCGCGTGCGCTGCCGACGTCGGTGCTGACGGCCGGCGTGCCGCACAGCGCCGCCTCCAGCAGCGCCACCGGCATGCCCTCGTTGTCACTGGTCAGCAGCGCCACGTCCGCGGCTGCGTGCACCACCTCGACGTCGCCGCGCCAGCCGAGGAAGCGGACGTTCGGCGCAGCGGCCGCCCGCGTGGTCTCGAGCAGCGGCCCCTCACCGGCAACAAGGAAGGTGACCTCCGGCAGGAGGGCGGCGACGGCGAGCAAGCGGTCCGGTCGCTTGATGCTGATGAGCCGGCCGACGGAGGCGACGACCGGGCCGTCGACGCCCAGCGCCGCTTTGGCGGCGGCGCGTGTCGGCGGCGTCCGGACCGAGATCCCGGGCTTGATGACCGCGTACTGCTCCGGCCGCCCGATCCTCGCGGCCAGCAGGTCGTCTCGGACCTGGTCGCCCACTGCCACGATCCGGTCCGTGGTACGGGCCAGCAGCCGTTCGGTCGTGACCACGGCCCGCGTCACCCTGGGGGAGAAGTAGCTGTGGAGCAGGTGGCCGTGGAAGGTGTGGACCACGTACGGCACCCGTGCGGTGCGGGCAGCGAGGCGACCCAGGGTGCCGGCCTTGGCCGTGTGGGTGTGCACGACGTCCGGACGACGTCGGCGCAGCTCGCGGGTCAGCCAGGTGAGGGCGCGGACGTCGTCGCCGGCGCGGGGCGACCGGCCCAGCCCCGGCACGCGGGTGAACGGCGTCGCCGGGCTGCGCAGTGCCAGGTGGTCGGCCTCGCCCAGCTCCACCTCGCCGGTCAGAAGGGTCTGATCGGGCAGATGCTCCAGCAGTTCGACGACGATGGCCGCCGGTCCGCCGACGTTCATCCGAGCGATGACATGGACGACACGGTTCACCGTCGAAGCCAGTCCACGACGTCCGCGGTCTCGTCGCGGTCGGCGAGCACCAGCGTCGCAGGCGGCGGCATCTCGTCGCTCAGGCGACGATGGAGTGCGTGGGCGAAGTCGCGCGGATCGTCGCAGACGTCGAGCAACGCGGTGGAGCGAAGGCCGTGAGCACCGACGGAGGTCGTGACCACAGGAAGTCCTGCGAGCAGCGGCTGCTGGACCTTGCGCTTGACCCCGCCTCCGAAGCGGAGCGGTGCAGCGTGGACGTCTCCTCTGGCGTACAACTCGTCGTCCGACGCAACGTAACCACGGAACCGGCACCCTGGTGCTGCTGTCTCGACAGCCCCCGGTCCGTAGACATGGACGCGGGCTCGGGACGTTCCACGGCGTTCGAGCTCAGGGAGCACGCTGCGACCGAACCAGCGCAACCCGTCCTCGTTCGGGCCATAGCCCCAGTCACCCGCCAGGACCACCCGGGGGAAGTCCGGTCTGGGTGCTGATGTCCTTGGTGGCGAGACGTCCCCCGGGAGGACGAGCCGCCGGGCCGCCCTGACCGAGGACCTGTCGTAGGACAGGTCCGCTCCTGAGATGTAGGTGACGAGGTCGGGCACGGGCATGCGCAGGAAGTTCCAGCCGTCACGGAGCGCTCGGACCGCGTAGGACGGGTGCCCCAGGCGCATCCCAGAGCCGTTGACGAGCAACCAGGAGTCGACCGCGTCGAGCCACGTACGCCCCGTGCGTCGCTGGAGTCCTCGGAGAGCGCCGGCGTTGGCGTAGGAGACGGCAACGCCCAGGTCTGCAGCCGGGGCTCTGGAGAGCGCTGCCGGATCGGTGAGGATCGGCCGGTAGCCGGCGCGCCCCAGGACGGCAAGCACCTCGGCAAGCCGGATGGTCGCGCCGTTGCTCCTGGCCGACGTCGCGGAGGCGGTGGCGACCACGAGCGCGGTCCGGTCAGGACCGGCCACGCCAAGGCCATCCGGTGGTGCGGCCCCAGTCAGCCGCGAAGGTCAAGGGACCGGCCTGCCAGGCAGCGGCATCCGAGATCTCGCCGTCGAGGGGCACCGCCGTGCACCAGTCCGGAGGATCCGACGCTGCCTCGACCCCGGTGAGGACGGCGATGACCGCGCCTCGTCGCCGAGCCTCCGACATCGCGTCCTGCAGGAGCAATAGATCGCTGCTGACGACGAGGACGACGTCGGCTGCAGCGGCGAGGGCGGCTCCGTCGAGTCCGGAGGAGATCAGGTCGACTCCAGCTCCGCGGCACGCGTCGACGACGTCCCCGTCGACGCCCGTCGGGTGGAGGAGGAGCCATACAGGACGAGGGCGTTCCAGGGTCCACCGGGGCGGGCGGCTCGCAGCCTCGACCACGGCGTGAACGATGTCCTCGGACAGGGGCTTGAGGTCGTGCAGCTCCTTCGCGTAAGCGCGATGGAAGTCGTGACGGGCGACTGCCGGTAACGGCTGCTCACCGACGACGATCGGGATGTCGAAGAGCCCGGCTCGTACGGCTGCGGTCGCGCTGTCAGTGTCCGGGGCGACCAGGACCGTCGCAGGTGCCAGCGAGGCGCGTACCGAGGAGGGCAGCTCGAGCCGACTCGTTCGCCCGGTCTCCAGAGGGATGTCCAGCAGCACCGGCCCTGGCGCCTCGTCCAGGCCGGTCACCGCTGCGGCGTCGCTGAGGAGGACGGGTCGCGAGACGGCCATCGCCGTCGGAGGACGTGGCCCCGCCGAGATCGACTCGAGCGCCGCCCACGCGAGCCTGGCCGTCCGACGCCAAGTGAACCGCTGTGCGGTGATGTCAGCACTCGCTCGGAGTCTGCCGAGGAAGTCCTCATCCGTCAGCAGGCGACCGAGCGCTCGGCTCATGTCGTCGACGTCGCAGCCGTCGAAGAAGCAGTCCGGATCGTCCGACAGCTCGGACAACGAGCTGCCCCGGGCGAGCAGCGTCGGGCAGCCCGTCGCCATCGCCTCCAGCGGCGGCATGCCGAGACCCTCCTCGGTCGAGGGGAACACGAAGGCCAACGCCCCCTCGTACAGCGCTTCGAGCGTCGTCTCGGACACGCCACCCGTCAGCACGAGATCCTCGATCGCGAGCCCGTGCCTGCGCGCAAGCCGCCGCAAGCGCCGAACGGTTCCCGCGTTCAGACGGCAGGCGATCACGAGGGGCGTCCCGAGCCGCTGGGAGGACGGGACCCGAGCCCACGCCTGCACCAGGCGGTCCAGGTTCTTGCGCGGGTGGGCGCCCCCGACGGAGAGCACGAACCGAGAAGGGATGGAGACGGACCCGTCGTCCTCCGTCGCCTCGAAGGCCGGGAAGTCGCCGCTGGGGTACGGACCCCCCCAGACCGGTGTGACGTGGGGGCAGGTGTCGCCGAGCAGTGCGCTCGCCTGGTCGCCGCTGTAGCGGCTGATCCCGAGCAGAGCTCGACAATGTCGTAAGGACTCGAAGCGACGCCAGTAGATCGAGGCGCCTGGCCCCAGCAGGTACGTCCCCGGGTCGATGGCCGGGATCAGGTCGTAGAGGATGGCCGCAGCAGGTGGATCGTCCGCCGTTGCACCGACTGACATGACGTTCTCCGCATCCCCTTCGAACACGGAGCCAACCAGCAGGACGTCAGGGTCGATGGACTGCACCGCAGCCCGGTAGGCGCCCTCCGCCGCCAGGCGCCGCCGGGGGTCGTAGGGAGGAGTCCATGCCCAGGCGGCGTCGAAGACGTGGACGCTCCGGGCGGGGAGGAAGGTCTCGAGCGCTGACCGCGCTCGCAGCAGACGGACGGGATCGTCACCGGCGTTGAGCAGGACCTCCACTCGATGCGCGCCGGCCTCCTCCACGAGGGCCCGGGTCAGCGAGAGGGCGTAGCGGCCGATGCCTCGCAAGGAGCTGGTCGACTGGATACACTGCGCGTCGATGAGCAGCCTCACGCGCTGCCTCGCTCGAGGCCCAGCCGCGCGGCGATTCCCCGCAGCAGACGGGTGCGCACCTCCGGCTCGACGAACACGAGCGGGACGGTGGCCGTCGTCCCGCTCGAGTGCCGCACCCGGTCCTTCACGCTCCCTGCGGCGCGGCGCAACGCGGCGTTCGAGCTGATGGCCTTGTAGAAGGCGGAGTGGACCCGGGGATGCGCCCGGATCTCCTGCTCCAGTCTCGCAGCGAGTCGGACCGGAGTCCTGCGGACGAAGGCCGTCAGCGCCTCAGGCACCTCAGGACCGCTGCGCAGGACTCGATGAGGCGGTCGCTCGGGATGACGCGTGGTACGCCGGCTCCGCCTCGGCGGCCGGGCCGTCGAAGGTGAGTCGGCCGTGGTCCAGGACGAGGGCACGCTCGCAGAAGGCCGCAGCCTGGTCGTAGGAGTGCGTCACGAGGATGACGGTCCTGCCGTCGCGCTTGAACGACTGCATGCGGTCGAGGCACTTCTCCTGGAAGTTCTCGTCGCCTACGGCGAGCACCTCGTCGACGATCAGGATGTCAGGATCGACGTTGACAGCGATGGCGAAACCCAGACGCGCTGACATGCCCGAGGAGAAGAACTTGACGGGCGTGTCGAGGAAGGTGTCGACCTCGGCGAAGGCCACGATGTCGTCCAGTCTGGCCGCTGTCTCGCGACGCCTGATGCCGAGGATCGCCGCGTTGAGGAAGATGTTCTCGCGACCGGTCAGGTCGGGGTGGAAGCCCGATCCCAGCTCCAGCAGGGGCGCGATGCGCCCACGCGCCCAGATCCTGCCCGACGTCGGTGCGACCGTACCGGCGAGCATCTTCAGCGTCGTGGACTTGCCAGAACCGTTGTGGCCGAGGAGTGCGACCGCCTCCCCTGAGGTGATCTCCAGGCTCAGCTCGTGGACGGCCTCGATGCGCACGGGCTTCGCTCGGTGCCCTGAGACCCCGAGGACGTGCTCCTTGACGTTGCGAACGCCGCCCAGCCGGAACGTCTTGGTCACGGCTTCGAACCGGACGTCGACATGACTCACAGGGCTTGACCGAAGTTCGCGCCCAGCCGGACGTAGACACGCATGCCCAACCACGCGACGACGGTGCCGACGAGCGAGAAGATGAGAAGCCGGAGCCCGAGCTGCCCCGGGAAGGCGAACTCCCTGGCAGCGTCGCTAGTACCGGCCGGCCAGAGCGCTCGCTGAAAACCGATCGTCACGTTGGCCATGGGATTGAGCATGTAGAGCCGCGTGGCGAAGTCCGCAGCGACACCGAAGTCCCGGGCACCTCGAACCACCTGCCCGTAGGAGTAGATGATGGGCGTGACCCAGAAGCCGACCTGCAGGGCCACGTCCGTCAGGAACCCCACGTCCCGTATGTAGACGTTGATCGCAGCCAGGGCCAGGCCGAGTCCGAGGCCGAAGGTCATCAGCACGTAGAGCGCTGGCAGGACCCAGAGCACGTCGAGAGCCCCTGGCACGTCCTGCACGATGGCGTAGGCCACGAGCAGGACCGACGCCTGCAGCACGAAGTCGACCATGGCCGCCGCCACACTCGCCAGCGGCAGCAGGAGTCGGGGGAAGTTGGCCCTCGTGAGGAGCGTGCCGTTGCTGACCACCGTGCTCAGGCAACCCATGACGACGGTGGAGAACAAGGTCCAACCGAGCAGTCCGGCGTAGATGAACACCATGAACTGCGGGATGGCGCGTCCCGCTCCCAGGAAGACACCGACGGCGAGCCCGTAGATCAGCAGCATCACCAGTGGCCGGACCAGGGCCCAGGCCCAGCCGAAGGTGCTTCCCTTGTACCGCGACCGGAGCTCCCTGCCGGCGAGCGCCTTGAGCAGCTCGCGATGCCGCCAGATGTCGACGAGGTCCGCGCCCGTACCTCGCCACAACTGGGCGGGTTCGTTCACGAGGCGGAGCGGCGGCAAGGCCGTCGTCGTCGAGGTCACGCCCCATAGTAGGTCGGTCGGTGTCACACCTCCGGGCCGACGATCGCCGCAGGCTCGTGTCCCGGCGATCGCACGCTGCTCCTTTCCTCCCGGTCTCCCCTAGGCTTGCTTGCGCTCGCAGCGACGGACGAGCCGTGGGCAACGTCCCTGTCGTCCACGAGCCGGAACCGACCCACCTACGGAGGCCGACACGTGCCGCACTGGAAGCACCTCGCCAAGCAGGCCGTGAAGCCAGCCGTCGTGCCGATCCTGGCGCGTCTCGACCGTCGGACGCAGGCGCAGCTGACCTACGCCGGTATCCTCCGGGCCCCCGGGTCTCCGGACGGTGACGTCGGCGACCTCATCGCGGCCGTCCGCGAAGTGCTCCCGGGCATGTTCGAAGCGATGTCCGTGCAGCATGCAGCCGCGCGCGCGAACGCCCGCGTGCTCGCTGGACTCGAGCGCCGGGTGGGCGAGCTGGAAGTGCGAGGCCGTGCGGACGAGCAGGCGCTGCGTGAAGCCACTGCCGTCGGCGACCTCCTCACGAGCACCAGGGCCGAGCTGTCGGCTTCACTCGACTCGCAGGCGCAGGCCCTGGCCGACCTCCAGTCCGCAGTGTCCTCGCACGTCGGCACGCTCGTGGCGGTGCAGGAGCGCCTTGAGTTCGTCAGGACCGAGACGCTCTTCGAGGCGCGCTACGGGTCCTCCGGGAGAGGCGCTGAGAACAAGCCGGTCGCAGCGCGCATCCTCGACGAGCGCAAGGTGGCCGAGTACCAGGGACGGGTACGCCTCAACCTGGGCGCCGGTCATGTCCCGCTCGACGGCTTCCTCAACGTGGACAGCAGGGAGCTGCCGGGTATCGACGTGCTCGCGGACGTGACGGAGCTGCCGTTCGAGCCGGGGGGCGTGGCCGAGATCCGTTCGGAGCACCTGCTGGAGCACTTCCCGGAGGAGCAGCTCAAGCGGCAGCTGCTGCCCTATTGGCGCTCGCTCCTGAGCGAGGACGGCGCGATCTCGGCCGTCGTCCCGGACACCCTCAGCATGTTGAAGGCCTACAGCGAGGGTGAAATGCCCTTCTCGGACCTCCGCCTCGTCCTCTTCGGCGGCCAGGAGTACGACGGCGACTTCCACTTCACGGCGTTTTCCGAGGAGACGCTGTCGGACCTCTTCCGGGCCGTGGGTCTGGACCACGTCGAGGTGGTGGCGCGCGGTCGCCGCAACGGCCTCTGCCTCGAGATGGAACTCATCGCGAGGACTGGCCCGCGCGGGTGAAGGTCAGCCTGGTCTCTGGCCTGTTCGTGGAGCGGGACGCGATCTCGGGCAGTCTCGCGGCCAAGCTGCGAGCTCTCGACGGGGATCGCACGGAGCAACACGACGTGCGGATCTTCGCTCAAGGTTCGGACGCCTCGGACGCCCGGGTCACCGTCTACGGGTCTCCGACGGACCTCGCCCTCGACGCCCACTTCCGCGAGAGCGATCTCGTCAGCTACGAGTTCGGCATCGCCTACGAGTTGTTCGACACGCTCCACCTCGCTCGGCAACGAGCCACGACCGTCGTCACGTACCACAACTTGACGCCCGTGGAGCTCGTCGACGATCCGGTGACGATCCGCGCACTCCGTCGCGCGCACGTGCAGCGGGAGTCCCTGAGCCTCGTCGACCACGTCTTCAACGACAGCGGCAGCAACGCGCGGCAGCTCCAGGAGTTGGAGATCCGGACGGACAGCTCGTCGGTGCTCTTCCTCCCGGCAGGCCCTGCAGCGATCGGTAGCCCGGCGGAGCGGCGGCCGGCCGCTTCCCGCGTCGAGCTGCTCTTCGTGGGCCGACTCGTCCGCAGCAAGGGTGTCCTGGACCTGCTCGACGTGCTGGACGCTCTCGACGGCGCGGACATCCGTCTGACCGTGGTGGGCCCGGAGGCGTTCTCGAGCGCAGACCTGTGCAGCCTCGTCGCGTCCCGGGCGAGGTCCCGTCCGGATCGGCTGCGCTTCCTCCCCGACCTCGCCGACGACGAGCTCGGCCACCTCTACCGCAGCTCCCACGTCCTGGTGATGCCGTCCTCGCACGAGGGGTACGGCGTGCCTCTCGTCGAGGCCATCGCGAGCGGCTGCCACGTCATCTCGTACGACAACTCGAACATGCCCGAGACCTGCGCTGGCCTGGGCCAGCTCGTCCCTTCTGGGGATGTCGAGGCGCTCACCGCCACCGTGGCCGACACGGTGGGGACGCTCCTGGGAGCCGCGGGCGGTCCTTACACGCTCCCGTTCGCTGCCGGTCGGTTCGACGACGTCGAGTGGCGGCGACGGGTCCGCGAGTTCCAGCGACTGCGCAGCGACGACCGCTTCGCCGCCACCTTCCTGGACACCGTCTACGGGCTCGTGGAGTCCGAACGGTCACCGCGTCCGGACTGGAGGATCTCGTGACGCTCGTGTCCGTGGTCATCAACACCGACAACCGCCTCGCCAGCTTGAGGGTCACGCTCGACGGGCTTCGCCTGCTCGACGCCGCTCATGACCTGGAGGTCGTCGTCGTCCACGGCCCGACGAGGGACGGGACCGAGGAGTACCTGCGCGGCCTGGACGACGTCGTCCGGATCGCATGTCCGGAGCGCAACCTCAGCATGTCCAGGAACCTCGGCATCAAGGCCGCGTCAGGCGAGCTCGTGGCGTTCATCGACGACGACGCCTACCCGGACCCCGGTTGGCTGCGGAGCCTTGTGCCGGACTTCTCGGACCCTGAGGTCGCCGCGACAGGTGGGCCGGTGTGGGACCACACAGGTGCACGCCTGCAGGCGGTCTCCAGCATCGCCAACAGGTTCGGCGATGCGAGGGCCCTGTACAAGGC
>CALMNS010000505.1 GCA_937871635.1 uncultured Solirubrobacter sp. | reverse complement strand
CACCGCGCTGACCGGCGCCCCCGCGCGCGTGCTGCGGCGGTGCAGCTCGAGCGCCGCGGGCCCTTCGGCGGCGGCGACCACCTCCTCGAGGACCTCGGCGAGGAGGGCCTCGTCGTCGGCGAAGGTGCGGCCCACGGTCTCGGTCGGCGCCGCGCTCATCCGCCCACTATGGCGCGGTCGCCGGGACGCGCGTACCGACCGTCGGTCGTACCGTCTCGACCGTGCGGCTGATCACCTGGAACGTGGCCCGCCGCGTCAGCCGGATCGCCGAACAGGCCGTCGCCCTCGCCGACCGGGCGCCGGACGTCGTCGCGCTCCAGGAGGTCACCCGCGCGAGCCTGCCGCTGTGGCGGGCCGCTCTCACGACGATCGGGCTGCCGGAGGCCTGCTGCAGCCTCGACGACGCCGATCCGGGCCGCGAGCCCGCCGCCCGCCGGGTCACCGGCGTGCTGATCGCCGGCCGGACGGAGCTCGAGCCCGTCGCGGCGCTCGCCGTCCCCTGGCCCGAGACGGCGCTCGCCGCCCGCGTCGCCGGGGTGCGCGTCGACACCGTCCACGTCCCCAACGCCGGCAACGGCTGGGTCAAGGTCCGCACCCTGCAGGCCATCCGGGCCGGCTGTGGCGCCGCGCCGCCCGGGGCGCGCGTCGTCTGCGGCGACCTCAACGTCCCGCGCCGCGAGCACCCGGACGGCACCGTCGTCTCCTTCGCGCGCGACTCCCGCGAGCGGCTGCGCCCCGAGCGCGGGCCGGAGTGGGACGCCGCCGAGCTCGGCGTGGTCCCCGGATTGCGCGACTTCGGCTACCAGGACGCCTTCCGCGCGCTGCACGGCTACGGGCGCCGGGAGCCGAGCTGGACCTTCCGCCGCATGGGCGGGCACGACGGCGGCTGGCGCCTCGATCACCTGTTCGCCTCGGCCGAGCTCGCGGTCACCGCGAGCCGGTACCACCACGACTGGCGCGACGCGGGCCTCTCCGACCACGCCGCTCTGGAGGCCGACGTCGCGGCGGGGCCCTGAGCGCCGCGACCCGGCGCCGGGCGCGACCTCACCGTGCGAAGGACTCGAGCGTCGCGCGCGCGCCGTGCTCGTGCAGCGAGCGCAGTGCCCCCCGGTAGGCCTCGAGGAACCGCGGGTCGTCGGCCAGGTCCCCGAACACGTCGCGCTGCCCGACGAAGGCGTCGGGATCGTCGCGCTGGCGGCGAGCGGCCGCCACGAGCTCCTCCCGCCGCCGGTCCACCACCTCGATCGGCTCGCCGTCCTCGTCGACGCCCTCCGCGTAGCGGGCCCACGAAGCGACGACGGCGGCCGAGCGCCGGATCTCGCCGTCGCGGTCGAGCTGGTCGCGGATGACCGGCAGGAGCCACTTCGGGATGCGGTCCGAACTCTCGGCGCAGAGGCGGGCGATCGTGTCGCGGATCTCCGGGTTCGAGAAGCGCTCGATCAGCGCGTCCTTGTAGGCCTCGAGGTCGACGCCGGGCACCGGGGGCAGGGTCGGCGTCGCCTCCTCGTCCATGTAGCCGCGCAGGAAGCGCTCGAAGAGCGGGTCCTGCACCGCCTCGTGCACGAGGCGGTAGCCGCACAGGCGGGCGAAGTAGCAGAGCGCCTGATGGCTCGCGTTGAGCAGGCGCAGCTTCATCAGCTCGTACGGATCGACGTCCTCGACCATCTGGACCCCGGCCGCTTCGTAGGGCGGACGGCCGAGCGGGAAGGCGTCCTCGAGCACCCACTGCGTCCACGGCTCGCAGACCACGGGCCAGCCGTCCTCGACGCCGAAGCGCGCAGTGACGTCCGCGCGGTCGGCGTCCGAGGTCACCGGGGTGATGCGATCGACCATCGAGTTCGGGAACCGCACCTCGCGCTCGACCCACTCCCCGAGCTCCGGGTCGCGGAGCCGGGCGAACGCGCTGCACGCGTCGCGCGTCAGGTCGCCGTTGCGCGGCAGGTTGTCGCAGGACATGACCGTGAAGGGGGCGAGCCCCCGCTCGCGCCGGCGCCGGAGCCCCTCGGTCACGAACCCGAAGGTCGTGCGCGGGTTGCCGGGCTCCCGGAGGTCGTGCTCGACGTCGGGGCTGGCGGGGTCGACCTGGTAGCCGCCCTCGGTCACCGTGAGCGAGACGATCCGGATCGCCTCGTCGGCGAGCCGCTCGAGCACCGCGTCGGGGTCGTCCGGGGCGAACAGGTACTCGACGAGGGAGCCGATCACCCGGGCCTCGACGGTCCCGTCGGCGTGCTTGACCATCAGCGTGTAGAGGCCGCCTTGCGCCGTGAGGACGTCGCGCATGCGCTCGTCGGCCGGCAGCAGCCCCACGCCGCAGATCGCCCAGTCGTGCGCCTCGCCGTCGTTCATCAACACGTCGTGATACATCGCCTGGTGGGCGCGGTGGAAGCCGCCGACGCCGAAGTGGACCACGCCGGCGGTCAGCCCGGCGCGGTCGTAGCGCGGCGTCGCCAGCCGCTCGGAGCCCTCGGCCAGCGTGGTGATCTCAAACGTCACTTGACGGCCCCGAGCGTCAGCCCCTGCACCAGCTTGTCCTGGGCGGCGAAGCCGGCGATGAGGACCGGGAGTGAGATGGCGAACGCGGCGGCACAGAGCTGGGCGAGGAACAGCCCTTGGCTCGTGATGAACCCGGTCAGGAAGACGGGCGCGGTGCTCGCCGCGGTGGAGGTCAGCGAGCGGGCGAACAGCAGCTCGTTCCAGGAGAAGATGAAGCAGATGAGCGCGGTCGCCGCAAGGCCGGGGAGGGCGACCGGGAGCACGATCCGGCGCATGACGGTCACCAGCCCGGCGCCGTCGAGCTCGGCCGCCTCGATGATCTCCCGCGGCACCTCGACGAGGAACGAGCGGATCATCCACACCGCGATCGGCAGGTTCATCGCCGTGTAGAGGATGACCAGGGTGAAGATGTTGTCGAGCAGGTTGAGGTCGCGCGAGATCAGGTAGATCGGCAGCAGCCCGGCGACGGGGGGAAGGAACTTGGTCGAGAGGAAGAAGAACATGACGTCCGTCCACTTCTCGATCGGCTTGATCGAGAGCGCGTAGGCGGCCGGCAGCGCCAGCGCGAGGACGATCAGGGTGGAGACCACGCTGGCCGAGAGCGAGTTGATCAGCGCCGGCCACGGGTTCTGGTCGAAGAACTGCCGGTATCCGTCGAGCGTGAGTGAGGCGGCGATCGACGGTGGGTTGGTCGCCGCGGAGGCCTCGGAGTGCAGCGAGGTGAGCACCATCCACGCGACCGGCGCGAAGAACGTGAGCCCGATGATCCAGGCCAGGCCGCTGAGCAGCCAGGCGGGTGCGAAGCGGTCCTTGCTCGCCTTCCGGGTGCGCGGAATCGCCCGCGGCGCGGACGCGACGGTGGCCATCAGCGATTGTCCTCCTTGAGCAGCCCGAGCACGACGCGCAGCGCGAACGTGCCGATGATGATCGATCCGATCACGACGACGACCCCGGCCGCCGACGCCTCGCCGTACTCGTTCCCGTTGAAGAACGTGTTGTAGACGGCGTACGGGAGGTTCGCCGTCCCGAGGCCGCCCGAGGTGAGCGTGAAGACGGCGTCGAAGTTCTGCACGATGTAGATCGAGCCGAGCAGCACCCCGAGCTCGAGGTAGCGCCGCAGGTGCGGGATCGTCATGTAGCGGAACAGCTGGGTCGAGGTCGCCCCGTCGACCCGGGCCGCGTCGAGGGTCTCGCGCGGCTGGCCCTGCAGCCCGGCCAGCAGGATGAGCATCATGAAGGGCGTCCACTGCCACACCAGGGCCCCGATGACCGCCCACTTCGGGGCAGCCGAGATCCACTCGACCTGCGGCGGGTCGGCCATGCCGAGCACGCTGCCGAACAGGAAGTTGAGCAGCCCGTTGAACAGCCCGTAGTCCGGGTTGAAGAGCGCGTGCTTCCAGAGCAGCGCGGCGGCGATGGGCACGACCAGGAAGGGCGCGATCATCAGCGTCCGGACGAAGCCGCGGCCCCGGAAGGCCCGATCGAGCAGCATCGCGATGACGAGGCCGAGCACCAGCGAGATGAGCACGACGCCCGCCGTGATCAGCACCGTGTTGAACACCGCCTGCCGCAGCGCGTCATCGGTGAAGACGGTGGCGTAGTTGTCGAGGAACGCGAACTCCCGCTCGCCCGGGCGCAGCGCGTTCCAGTCGAGCGTGGAGATCACCAGCGTGGCCAGGAACGGCAGCTGGGTGATGACCACCATGAAGATCAGGGCGGGCAGCAGCGGCGCCCGACGCGCCCACTTGGCGCTGGAGCGGAGCCCGCCGTGCGGCGGGATCCTCTCCGACACCGGGGGCGCGAGGGGCTGCTGCTGCTGGACGGTGCTCACTCCTTGTAGTCCTCCGCGACCTTCTCGGCCGCCTCCTGACCGGACTCGAGAGCCTCGTCCACGGACCCCTTGCCGGCGATCGCCGCGCTCACCCCCTGGGAGACGTCCGTGCCCAGCTTGGTGAACTCGGGGATGGTCACGAACTGGATCCCCAGCGTGGGCCGCGGCTGGACGCCGGGGTTCGCCGGGTCGGCCTGCTCGATCGAGGTCTTGATCACCTCGAAGGAGGCCTTCTTGGCCTTCTGGTACTCGGGGTTCTCGTAGGTCGAAATCCGCTTGCCGTCCGGCACCCGGCCCCAGCCGAGCGTCTCGCCGACGACCTTCTCGTACTCCGGCCCGGAGGCGAAGGAGATGAACTTCCACGCGGCGTCCTTGACCTTCGAGGTCTCCTCGAGGCCCCAGGCCCAGGCGTACAGCCACCCGGAGGCCTTGGTCTTCTCGACCGGCGCGTAGGCGTAGCCCACCTTGCCCTTGACCTTCGAGTCGTCGCCGTTCTCCACCGAGCCCTCGGCCGACGTCGCGTCGTACCACATGGCCGTCTTGCCCTGGCTGAACGAGTTCAGGCACTCGGTGAAGCCGGACTGCGCCGCACCCGACTGCCCGTACTTGCGGACCAGGTTGACGTAGAAGTCGGTCGCTCGCTTGAACTCCGGCCCGTTGACTCCCGCGTTCCACTCCTTGTCGAACCACGCTCCGCCGAACGTGTTGACCACGGTGGTCAGGGGCGCCATCACCTCGCCCCACCCGGGCAGGCCGCGCAAGCAGATCCCGGACAGGCCCTTCTCGGAGCCGTCGAGCTTCTCGGCGTACTGCTCCACCTGCTCCCACGTCGGGCGCTCGGGCATCTCGATGCCGGCCTTCTCGAACAGGTCCTTGCGGTACATGAGCATCGACGACTCGCCGTAGAACGGCTCGCCGTAGGTCTTCCCCTCGAACTTCAGCGACTCGCGCATCGACGGCAGCAGGTCATCGGCCCTGAACGCCGCGTCCTCCCGCTCGTACTTCGTGAGGTCGGTGATCCAGCCGTTCTTGGCGAAGATCGGCACCTCGTAGTTCGAGATTGAGATCACGTCGTACTGACCCGCCTGGTTGGCGACGTCCTGCGCGATGGTGTCGCGCACGTCGTTCTCGGGCAGCGTCTTGAACTGCACTCGGATGCCGGTCTTCTTGGTGAAGTTGTCGGCGGTCAACTTCTGCAGATCGATCATCTGCGGGTTGTTGACCATCAGGACCTTGACGGTCTGGGCGCCACCCTCGCTGCCTCCCCCGTCGTCCCCGCTGTCGCCTGCACCGCAGCCGCTCAGCACGCCTCCGAACAGCAGCGCGGTGGCCACCGCGGCCAGCCTCAGCCTCGTCCTTCCCATTCCAGCTCCTCCTCGTCCGACCGATCCCCGACACCAAGCGGCGGCCCGTGATCGCTCGACTGAGCGGGCACCAGCTCTTCCGTGAGCGCAGACTGTCCGGATATCGGCTAAGTGTCAAGCCGCCAACAAGAATTGACGCGCACCGCGCTCAAATGAGCGCTATCGTGGCGCATATGGCCGCTGAGCGGACGATCGGACCGGCGGCGCTCGTGCTGTCGGCCGCTGTCGCCCGCCGCTACTACTTCGACGGCCTGAGCAAGAGCGAGATCGCCGAGGAGCTGGAACTCAGTCGCTTCAAGGTGGCCCGGCTGCTCGACCAGGCCCGCGACAGCGGGCTCGTGCGCATCGAGATCGACTACCGGGGCGAGCTCGACCTCGACCTCACGCTGGCGTTGCAGTCGCGGTTCGGGCTGCGTCACTGCGTCGTGATCGAGTCCGCCGAGGACGACGACCGGCAGTTGCGCGCGGGCATCGGACGGGCCGCGGCGGACCTGCTGACGGAGATCGTCGAGCCCGACGACGTCCTCGGGCTCGTCTGGGCTCGCTCTCTCATCACCATGGGGACCTCGTTGACGCGGCTCGCGCCGTGCACGGTGGTGCAGCTGACGGGCGCGCTCTCGCCGCCCGACGTCGACGAGAGCTCGGTGGAGCTGGTGCGCGATGTCGCGAGCTCGTCCGGCGGGACCGCCTTCTGCTTCTACGCGCCGCTGATCGTGCCCGACGCGGCCACCGCCCAGGCCCTGCGCACGCAGCCCGAGATCGCCCGCGCGCTCGGCATGAGCGCGCAGGTCACCAAGGCGGTGGTGGGCATCGGCGCCTGGCGCAAGGGCCTCTCGACGGTGGCCGACGCGGTCACCGAGCGCGAGCGGCGGGAGATGCACGCCCTCGGCGTGCGCGCCGAGATCGGCGGCATCCAGCTCGACGCAGAGGGGACCGCCGTGGCCACCTCGCTCACCCCCCGCTTGATCGGCGTCGGCGCCGAGGAGCTCCGCAACGTGCCCGACGTCATCGCGCTGGCCTACGACGCCGCGAAGGCGGGGGCCGTGCGGGCGGCGCTCCGAGGCGGACTGGTCAACAGCCTGGTCACCCACACCGCCATGGCGAACGAGCTGCTCGACGAGGCGTAATGCCGACCGCCGACGAGGGCGGCGGGCAGCTCCTGCCGGGAGGCTTGACGAACGCGGGGCTCGTGCGTCGCGTCGGCGACACCGTGCGGCGCCCGCAGCGACCCACCAGCCCCGCCACCCGCGCCCTGCTCGAGCACCTCGAGCGGGTCGGCTTCGACGGCGCCCCGCGCTTCCTGGGCGTCGACGACCACGGCCGCGAGATCCTCTCGTTCATCGCCGGAGAGGCGGCGATCGCGCCCGCGCCGGCCTGGGCGCTGACCGAGGAGGCCCTGATCAGTGTCGCCGAGCTGCTGCACCGCTACCACGAGGCCGTGGCGTCCTTCGACGCCCGCGGGCACGACTGGAGCTCGTCCGTCCCGGCCGCGTTCTGCGAGGGCCTGGTCAGCCACAACGACCCCAACCTCGACAACGTCGTCTTCTCCCACGGCCGCGCCGTCGCGCTCATCGACTTCGATCTCGCCAGCCCCGGCTCCGCGATCTGGGACGTCGCCTGTGCCGTCCGCCTGTGGGCGCCGCTCCGTGAGCCGCGCGACACGCCGCCGGCGCTGCGGGGCCTGGGGCTGAGCCGGCTGCGCACCTTCGCCGACGCCTACGGCCTGTCCGAGGCGGAGCGCGAGCGGGTCGCCGACGCGGTGGTCCACGCCCACGACTGGGGCTACGACGTCATCCACGAGGCCGTGGCCAACGGGCACCCGACCTTCGGACGCCACTGGCAGGAGGGCGGGCGCTCGCGCGCCGAGCGGACACGGCGCTGGATCGCCTCGCACGACGAGGCGATCCGCGGCGCGCTGCGCTGACGCAGTCGCCGCCTTGGCTGCGGCGTCCTCTTGCTGACCTTTGCGCGGGTCCGCACTTGACTTCTTCGGAGGCACGCGTGACCCTCCGGCCCTCAAATTTGAGCGGGGTAACGCTCACCTGAGCGGAGGGGTCAGGATGGCGGAGGGGAACTCGGGGAATGTCGACGCGAACGGCGCACTGAAGTGAGCCGGGTTCCCTGCATGCTCGCCGTCCGGTGCTCGCCGCTGCACCGCCTCCACGGGCCCGGCGCTCTCGCCGCGCCCGAGGTCCTCGCAGCACCGCCCACAAGTCCCACCACCAACCCGAGGTGAGCCGCATGCCGCAAGACGTGGACCGCATCCCGCAGCCACAGGGCGCCGGGGAGGTGACGCCGTTCCTCGTCCTGATCGCCGGGATCTCGGCCATCGGCGGACTCCTCTACGGCTACGACACCGGGATCATCTCCGGCGCGCTGCTGCAGATCACGGACGACTTCGGCATCGAGTCCCGGTGGGAGTCCGTCATCGCCGCGAGCATCCTCGCTGGAGCGGTCCTCGGGGCGCTGCTCTGCAGCTTCCTCTCGGAGAAGTTCGGCCGCAAGAAGACAATCTTGCTCGTCGCGACCACGTTCGCCGTGGGTGCGCTGGCTAGCGCCGTCTCTCCCGACCCCACCACCCTCTCCCTCAGCCGCGTGCTGCTCGGCTTCGCCGTCGGCGGCGGGACCCAGGTCATCCCGATGTACGTCGCCGAGCTCGCGCCCCCGGCGCACCGCGGTCGGCTCGTGCTCATGTTCCAGGTGGCCATCGGCGTCGGCATCGTCATCGCCACGATCGTGGGCGCGACCGAGATGGTGGACTGGCGGGTCGCCATCGGCGCGGCGAGCGTTCCGGCCGTGATGATGCTGCTCGCCATGCTGCGGATGCCGGAGAGCCCGCGGTGGCTGTACAAGCAGGATCGGCGCGACGACGCCGCGGCCGCGCTTCAGCGCATCCGCCCTCGTGGCGTGGACGTCCAGCCCGAGGTGACGATGATCTGCAGGCTCGACAAAGAGGAGCGCACGGCCGGCACGCGTGGCTGGAGCGGCCTGAAGGAGGCATGGGTGCGCCCCGCGCTGGTCGTCGGCTGCGGCCTCGCCATGTTCACCCAGCTCAGCGGCATCGAGCTGATCGTCTACTACGCGCCGACCCTCCTCACGGACAACGGCTTCTCCGACACGGCCGCGCTGCGCGTGAGCGTCGCGCTCGGCGTCACGTACCTCGTGTCGCAGCTCATCGGGCTGGCCATCATCGACAAGGTCGGGCGCCGGAAGATGACGCTGGTCACCTTGCCGGGGGCGGCCGCGTTCCTCTTCTTCGTCGGCGCCCTCTTCACCTTCGGGCTCGACGAGACGACGTGGGCGATCATCGCCGGCCTGATCATCTTCATGGCCTTCACCGCGGGCGGCATCCAGCTCATGGGCTGGCTCACCGGCTCGGAGATCTACCCCCTCGGGGTGCGGGAGAACGGCACGGCCGTGCAGGCCGCGGTGCTGTGGGGCACGAACCTCATCATCAGCATCACGCTGCTCACGATCGTCGATGCCCTGGGCGTCGGCCCGACCCTCTGGATCTACGCGGGCTTCAACGTCGCCGCGTTCATCTTCCTGTACAAGCTCATGCCCGACCTCACCGGGCGCAGCCTCGAGCAGATCGAGGACGCGCTGCAGCAAGGCAAGTTCCGGCCGGACACCTTCCCCGCGCGGCGCGACGAGGAGGCCGATTCCTCCATCACAGAGCGCGAGCCGCAGGTCGCCGGTGGCGGGGGCCTCTCGAGCGACGGCGAGCAGGCGACGCAGGAGGAGCCCGTCTCGGATCTCTCGCGCCGGTAGCCGGCCCGGCAGGACGAAGGATCGCGGCGACCCCGGCTCACCAAGCGGGGTCGCCGCGGGTGCGGCGGGCGCCATCGTGGCCCAACACGACGCCCCGACACCGTGGAATCACGCGCTTAGGCCGCGGTCTCGTCGCGCACCTGACCTACGAGCTCTTCGAGCACGTCCTCGAGGGCGACGACGCCCTCGAGCCGGCCGTCGGCGGTCTTGACGCGGGCGAGGTGGGCGCCTGAGCGCTGCATCGTCGCGAGGATCGCGCGGAGCCGGTCGGTGCTGCGGACGGTGGGGAGCGGCCGGATCCAGTCTGGTGAGATGGGGCGGTTGCGGTGGACGTCCTCGAACTCGAGCGCGTCCTTGAGGTGGAGGTAGCCGGTCAGCTGCCCGGCGGCGGCGCGGACGGGGAAGCGGGAGTACCCCGTGCGGGCAGCGGTCTGCTCGAGCTCGTGCGGGGTGACCTGCGCGGTCACCGTCTCGAGCTCGCCGTCAGGGAGCAGCACGGAACGCGCGTCGCGCTCCTCGAAGCCCAGGGCCCCGGCGAGCAGGTCGCCTTCTTGGTCGTCGAGCAGACCCTCGCGCCGGGACTCCGTGACGAAGCCCGCGACCTCGTCGCGGGTGAACGCGCTCGACACCTCGTCCTTGGGCTCTACCCCCATCAGCCGCAGGGTGCGATTGGCGGTCCAGTTGAGCACCGCGATCGCCGGGCGCAGGACGCGAACGAGGAGCGCCAGCGCCGGCCCGAGGACCAGTGCGGCGCGGTCCGGACCGGCGAGGGCGATGTTCTTGGGGACCATCTCGCCGAGGATCACGTGCAGGGCGCCGACGATGGACAGCGCGATGGCGAACGCGATCGGGTGGACGAGGACCTCCGGCATCCCGACGGCCTCGAACGGGACCTCGAGCAGGTGGGCGATCGCCGGCTCGCCGAGGTAGCCGAGCCCGAGCGAGCAGATCGTGATGCCGAGCTGGGCGGCGGCCAGCATCAGCGAGACGTTCTCCATCGCCCGGAGCGTCACCCGCGCCGCCCAGTTGCCGTCCCGGGCGCGCGGCTCGATGGCGGATCGGCGGGCCGAGATCAGCGCGAACTCGGCGCCGACGAAGAACGCGTTGGCGGCGAGCAGGACCAGCACCAGGCCGAGGGCGGCGAAGGTGCTCACCGCAGGCGCACCCGGTCGACCCGCAGCCCGTCGAGGCGCGTGACGGTCAGCGTCACGTCGCGCGGCTCGCGGTTGGCGTCGAGCGTCGCAAGGCGCACGGCGTCGCCCGTGCCGGGCATGCGTCCCAGGCGGGTGGTCACCAGACCGCCGAGGGTCTCGTACTCCTCGTCCTCGGGCAGCTCGACGCCGACGATCTCGCCGGCCTCGTCGGGGCGCAGCAGACCCGAGAGGCTCCACGACCCGTCGGCCTCCTCCCGAGCGCGCTCCTCGGCGGGGTCGTGCTCGTCACGGACCTCCCCGACGATCTCCTCGATGAGGTCCTCGAGCGTCACCACGCCGTCCACCGTGCCGAACTCGTCGACGACGATCGCGATCTGCAGGCCGCCGTGGCGGAGCTGCTCGAGGAGCGGGTCGAGCTCGACCGACGAGGGGACGAGCACCGGATCGCGCATGATGCTCGCGAGCGGCACCTCGGACCGGCGCTCGTGCGGGACGGTGACCGCGTGCTTGAGATGCGCCACCCCGATGACGGCGTCGTTGTCGTCGACGATCACCGGGAAGCGCGAGCGGCCGGTGGCCCGCGCCGCCTCGAGCACGGCGCTGACGGGGGCGTCGCGGTGCAGCGCGTGCATCCGCGCTCGCGGCGTCATCACGTCGGCGGCGCGACGGTCCCCGAAGGCCAGCGAGCGCCGCACCAGCGTGGCGGTCTCCACCGCGAGCGTCCCCTGCTGCGCGGAGCGCTCGACCAGCGACGTGAGCTCCTCCGGGGAGCGGGCGGAGGGCAGCTCCTCGATCGGCTCGATCCCGATCCTCCGGAGGATCCGGTTCGCCGCCCCGTTCAAGGCCCGCACCAGCGGGCCGGCGATGGTGGTGAAGCCGCGCTGGAAGCCCTGGACCGCCCGTGCCGTGGCCATGGGACGCGCGATCGCGAGGTTCTTCGGCACGAGCTCGCCGAACACCATCGTGAGCCCCGTCGCCAGCACCAGCGCGATCACGACCGCGACGCCGGTCACCGCGCCCTCGGGCAGTCCCGCCGACTCGAGCGGCCCGTCGACCAGACGGGCGATCGACGGCTCTGCCAGGAAGCCGATCAGCAGGTTGGTCACCGTGATCCCGACTTGGGCCGCGGAAAGCTGCGTAGAAAGCGATCGCAGCGCGCCGAGCACACCGGCGGCCTGGCGATCGCCGGCTTCGGCCTCGCGCTCGACCGAAGCCCGGTCGACCGTGAGCAACGCGAACTCGGCGGCCACGAACGCCCCGCAGGCCACGATCAGAGCGATCGACAGGACGATGAACAGCACCTCCGTCACGGCGCGCCCCCGCCAAGGTCGAACCGCATCGCCTCCAGGCTAGAGGGCGGCGAGGAGCTTGGGCGCCACCTGCTTCTTGCGGCTCATGACCCCGGGGAGGTCGACGGCGTGGTCGGCGGTGTCCACGCCGAACGCCCGCTCGACCGGGGTCATGCTGCCCGCGACGAGCAGCTCGGTGCCCCGGCTCACGATGTCGGTGAGCATGAGCGCGTAGAGCGGGTAGCCGCGCTCGCCGCGGCGCGCCTCCAGGGCCGCGAGCAGCTCGTCCTTGCGGGCGAGGATCTGCGAGCCGACCGTCTCGACCTGCGCGATGCAGATGGTGGCGCCCGAGGCCGCCTCGTACTCCTTGGCGTCGCGGGCGACGATCTCCTCGGCCGGCAGGGCCGAGACGTCGGAGCTCGCCTCGAACATCTCCATCCCGAACGCCCGCGCGTCGAGCGACAGCAGCTCCTCGAGGTAGTCGACGACCTGGACGTCGCGCGGCGTGCAGGTCGGGGAGGAGAGGACCACCGTGTCGGAGAGGAGCGCGGCGAGCAGCATCATCGCCGTCGAGGGCTGCGGCTCGCGCCCCTCGCGGCGGAAGCGCTCGACCACCAGCGTGGCGGTCGAGCCGACGGGATCGAACGTGGCCTGGACGGGGATGCGCGTCTCGATCGAGCCGATGTGGTGGTGGTCGAGGATCTCGACGATGTTGGCCCGCTCGACCCCGGGCACGCTCTGCGCCTGCTCGGCGTGGTCGACGAGCAGGACGCGCCGGCGCTCCGGGCTCACGAGGTCCGCCCGGGTCACGATGCCGACCGGTGCGCCGTCGCCGTCGACCGCGAACACGGCGCGGAACTCGACGACGCGGTCGGCGATGTCGGAGACGAGCTCCTCGGGATAGGCGACGGGCGGGTCGTCGCGCATGATCGCGTGGCACGGGACGGCCAGGCCGGCGAGGCGGCCCGAGACGTAGGAGTCCAGCGGCGAGGAGATCACCGCGACGCCGTGCTCGCGGGCGAGCGCGAGGACCTCGTCGGACGGATGGGCGCCGTGCGAGATCACGAGCACCCCGACCCCCAGCTCGAGCGCCCGCCGCTGCATCTCGGGCCGATCGCCGACCACCGCGATGTCACCCTCCGCGATGGGCAGGCCCTCGAGGTCGCCGACCTCGACCGCCAGCACCCACAGGCGGCCGGTCGCGTCGCGGTCCTCGCCCGTCAGCAGCTCGCCGCCGAGCACGTCGGCGATCATCCGCGGGCTCACCGGGCGGTCGGAGAACGACGACGCGCCGTGCGACTCGCGGATGTACTGCCGCGCGAGCTCGCGCTCAGTGAGCACGCCGGCCAGCGCGCCCCCGTCGTCGACCACCGGGACGAGGTCGACCTCCTTGTCGGCCATCCGCAGGCCGACCGTCCGGACGGGCTCGTCGGCCCGGGCGGTCGCGACGAACGGGCGCATGACGTCGCAGACGCGCAGGTGGACGTGCGGGAGGAACTCGGGCTCGGGGGCGCCGCTGCGCTCGAGCGCCCACGCGGTCTGGGGGTTGACGTCGCCCAGGCGCGCCGGCACGTACTCCGAGGAGTGGTCCAGGCGGCCCTTGAGCTCCGCGTAACCGATCGCCGACCCGACCGAGTCGAGGTCGGGATTGCGGTGCCCGGTGACGTAGACGCGCGCGATGGCGAAGGTCCTAGACGCGCTCGCGCCCCGCGGGACGCGCACGGCGCCGCGCCGTGCGGGCCACGGT
>CALMNS010000504.1 GCA_937871635.1 uncultured Solirubrobacter sp. | reverse complement strand
GCGCGGGGGCCGGCGAGTCGGGCGTGGCGGAGTACCGCGTCTTTCGTCCGGCCGCCCCGCGCGAGTGGACCGTCGAGCGCACGGGCCGCAGCGACGGGCGGGACCAGTGGCGGGTCGCCGGGCCGGCGGTCGACCGGCTCGTCGCGCGCTACGACCTCGAGCAGGAGGACGCGCTCGCGCACATGGAGGGGCGCCTGCGCGGCATGGGGATCATCGCCGCCCTCGAGGCCGAGGGGTTCCAGGCCGGCGACGACGTCGACATCGGCGGGATCGTCTTCGAGCTCGATCCCGGCGCTCCGATCTAGTGGTTCCGTCCGGACAGGCGGCCCGGGACTGATGCCGCTCGCCGTCGTCAAGCTCGGCTCCTCGATCGTCGCCCAGGACACGGGCGACCTGCGCGCCGAGGTCGTCGAGCGCATCTGCAGCGACGCGGCCGACCTCCACGCGGCCGGCTGGGAGGTGATCGTCGTCACCTCGGGGGCCATCGCGCGGGGCATGCGGCTGCTCGAGCTGCCCGTCCGCCCGCGGGCGATCGCCGAGCTGCAGGCGGCCAGTGCCGTCGGCCAGGGCAAGCTCTACCGGACCTACGACGAGCTGCTGCGGGCGCGGGGGATCGCCACCGCGCAGGTGCTCCTGACCTTCTTCGACATGAGCGCGCGCACGCACTACCTCAACGCGCGCCGCACGCTGCGGACGCTGCTCGACTGGCGGATCGTCCCGGTGATCAACGAGAACGACACGACCACCACGGACGAGATCTCCTTCGGCGACAACGACTTCCTCGCCGCGCAGGTCGCCGTCCTGCTCGGGGCGGACCTGCTCGTGCTGCTCACCGACACCGACGGGCTTCACACCGCCGACCCCCGCTCTGATCCCGCCGCCCGCCCGATCCGCGAGGTGACCGACTTCTCCGTCCTTGACGAGGTTCAGATCGGCCACGCGACGTCGCCCCTCGGCTCGGGCGGGATGCGCTCGAAGGTCGTGGCCGCCGAGATGGCCACCGCGGCGGGGGTGACGGCGGTGATCGGCTCCGGTCTCGCCGCCGGCACGGTCGCGCGCGCCGCGGCGGGGGAGGAGACCGGCACCCGCTTCCCTCCGCAGGCCCAGCGGCACTCGAGCTTCAAGCTCTGGCTCAAGTACGCCAAGCCCGATCGCGGCGTGCTCACCGTGGACGCGGGCGCGGCGCGCGCCCTGCGCGAGGGCGGCACGTCGCTGCTCCCGGTCGGCATCGTGGCGGTCGAGGGCGGCTTCGACGCCGGCGACGCGGTCACCGTCCGCGCGGCGGACGCGGGCCGGACGATCGGCAAGGGCATCGTCAACTACTCCGCCGAGGAGCTGCGCCGGGTCCGGGGCATGAAGTCCGCCCAGGTGCGCGAGGTGCTCCCGCGCGCCACCGAGGAGGCGGTCCACCGGGACTACTTCGTGCTGGCGTAGCGCGCGCGACGGTCTCCGATGGCCATCTGGGATCCGGAATCGATCATCTAGGCTTTCTGGCCATGGCCCTGGCGACCCCCGCGATCGACTCCAGCTCCTCGGACTCATCGGGTTCCTCGGTCGCCGAGCTCTGCCGGGCGGCCAAGGCGGCCGCACGGGCGCTCGCCCAGGTGCCGTCGGGCACCAAGGACGCGGCGCTGCTCGCGATCGCCGCTGCGCTCGAGGATCGGTCGCCCGAGATCCTCGAGGCCAACGCCCGCGACCTCGACGCGGGCCGCGAGACCGGGCTCTCCGCGGCCTTGATGGATCGGCTCGCGCTCGACGAGGGGCGGATCGCGGCCATGGCCTCCGGCGTGCGGAGCATCGCGGCGCTCCCGGACCCGGTGGGCGAGGTCGTCGACGGCTTCCGGCTGCCGAACGGGCTCGACGTCGCCAAGGTGCGCGTCCCGCTCGGCGTGGTGGCCGTCGTCTACGAGGCGCGGCCGAACGTGACGATCGACGCGGCGGCGCTCGCCCTCAAGTCGGGGAACGCCATCGTGCTGCGGGGCTCGTCCTCGGCGGCGCACTCCAACGCGGTGCTCGCCGCAGTGGCCGGAGCGGCGGCGTCGGCGGCGGGCCTCCCCGAGGCCGCCCTCTCGCTCGTGGCCGGCGGCGGCCGGGAGGAGCTCGCCGAGCTGGCCACCCAGGACGGCGTCGTCGATCTGATCATCCCCCGGGGCGGCGAGGGGCTCAAGGCGGCGCTGAGCGCGGTGGCCACCGTGCCGGTCATCTACGCGGCGTCGGGCAACTGCCACGTCTACGTCGACGAGGGCGCCGACCTCGAGGCCGCGCAGGCGATCGTCCTGAACGCCAAGACCCAGCGCCCGGGGGTCTGCAACGCGGCCGAGACGCTGCTCGTCCACGACGCGGTCGCCGCGGAGTTCCTGCCCCGGGTGGAGAAGGCCCTCGAGGGCGTGCGCCTGCACGCGGACGCCCGGGCGGGCCGTCAGGTGCCGGCCGCGCTCGACCGTCACG
>CALMNS010000503.1 GCA_937871635.1 uncultured Solirubrobacter sp. | reverse complement strand
GGGCTGGGGCGGCGGCGTCGGGACGGGCGGCGCGGGCGTGGGGGCGGCCACGACGTTCGGCCCGGCGCCGGACGGATCCCCCGGCGCCGGATCCTCGACGAGCTCCGTCGCGAGGGCCACGGAGACGCCGAGGACGGCGAGCCAGACCGCGACGAGCAGGACGAGGGCGGAGCGGGTCACCGCCACAGTGTGGCGGCTCCCTCCCTGGCGGCTACCTCCCGCGCCAGCGGGGCGCCCGCTTCTCGCCGAACGCCCGAACGCCCTCGGAGAAGTCCTCTGACGCGAAGCACGCCTCGCGCAGCGCGATGAGCTCCTCCTCGACCTCGGGGGCCAGCGCGCCCTGCGCCGCGAGCAGCTCGCGGAGCACGCGCTTGTTGCCGGCGAGCGACAGCGGGGCGTTGCCGGCCACCTCGGCGGCGTAGCCCACCGCCGCCGACTCGAGCTCCGCGCCCGGCACGACCTCGTTGACGAGCCCCCAGGCCAGCGCGGTGCCGGCGTCGACGTTGCGCCCGCGCAGGAAGAGCTCCCGCGTGCGGGGCGCGCCGATCGCGTCGAGGAACTTGCGCAGGCCGGTGTGCGAGTAGACGAGCCCGAGCTTGGCGGGCGGCATGCCGAGCCGGATCCCGTCGGCGGCGATCCGCAGGTCGCAGGACAGCGCGAGCTCGAGCCCGCCGCCGATCGCGTGGCCGTTGAGCGCCGCGACGGCCGGGTACGGGAAGGCCTCGACGGCCTCGATCGCCGCGGTGAAGGGATGGGCGACCAGCGCCTCGGCCTCGCCGGCGAAGCCGGGGGAGCCGGGCAGGATCCCGATGTCGTAGCCCGCCGAGAAGACGGGCCCGACGGCGGTCACCAGCAGGCAGCGGACGTCCTCGAGGTCGCGGACGGCGGTCGCGATCGCGTCGAGCATCGCGTGGTCGAGCGCGTTGCGCTTGGCCGGGCTGTCGATCGTCAGCCGTGCGACGTGCGGCGCCGGGTGGTCCAGGCGAACCCGGCCGCCCGCGAGCTCGTTCGGCGCCGTCACCGCGGCGGCGTCACTCGAGGACGACCAGCGTGTCGCCCTCGGACACCGACTGGCCCTCCTCGACGGCGATGGAGACCACCGTGCCCCCGTCCTCGGCCTCCACCGGCATCTCCATCTTCATCGACTCGAGGATGGCGACGGTGTCGCCCTCCTCGATCGTGTCGCCGACCTCGACCTCCACCTTCCAGACGGTCCCGGTGATGTGGGCCTCGACGTCGGGCATCAGCGCGACTCCCGGCGCTCGACGAGCTTCCACGCCGTCGGCAGCAGCCCGGCGGCGAGGAGGATCTTGATCACCGCGCCGACCAGGAAGGGGCCCACGCCCGCGTTCCAGCCCGCGGTGAACGACAGGTCCGCCGAGGCCATCAGGTACGGCAGCCCGCAGGCGAAGACGATGACGGTGCCGACCGTCATCGAGACGATGGTCCGGGCCACCGTGCGGTCGCCGCCGCGGCTGGCCATCCACCCCACGACCCCGGCGGCGAGGATGAACCCGACGATGTAGCCGTAGGTGGGACCGCCGACGAAGGACCTGCCGTCCGAGAACCAGGGCACCCCGGCCGAGCCGGCGACGGCGTACAGAAGCAGCGCCGCGGCGCCGCGCTGCCAGCCGAGCGCCGCGCCCGCGAGCAGGACGGCGAAGGTCTGGCCCGTGACGGGCACCGGGCTGCCGGGGACGGGGACGGAGAACTGCGCGCAGAGGCCGACGAAGCCGGCTGCCCCGAGGACCAGGGCGGCGTCGCGGACCCGCTCGCCCGGCAGCAGGTCGGCGAGGACAGGGCGTGGGAGTGCGAGCGGTGCGGAGGTCATCGGCGCGAGATCCTACTCAGATCTGGCGTCCCGCTTGCGGCCCGTGACGGTCAGGTAGCCGTCCGCGTCGAGCGCGCCGAGGTCGCCCGTGGCGAGCCAGCCGTCCTCGTCGACGACGTCGGCGGTGGCCCCCGGATCGCGGAAGTAGCCCTCGAAGACGCCGGGGGAGCGGGTCAGGATCTCGCCGTCACCGGCGATCTGCAGCTCGACGCCGGGCAGCGCCGTCCCCACCGTGCCGGGGCGCACGTCGCCGGCCGGCGTGACGGTGCACGCCGCCGTGCTCTCCGTCTGCGCGTAGGCGTCGCGGATCTCGACGCCGATCGCGCGGAACGACGCGAGGACGTCCGGGTCGATCGGGGCGGCGGCGGAGACCGCGACCCGGACGCGACGGAGCCCCAACCGCCGGCGCGGCGACCGGTGCCGCAGCGCGGCGC
>CALMNS010000502.1 GCA_937871635.1 uncultured Solirubrobacter sp. | reverse complement strand
GCTACGACGTCGTCGTCGACCCCCTGTGGGGCGAGCCGGCCGCGGCCGCGGCGATCGCCTGCCGGTCCGGCGCCCGGCTGGTGAACCTCGGCCAGTCGGCCGGGAGCACGAGCCCGATCACCAGCGCCGCGATCCGCTCAAAGCCGATCGCCGTGCTCGGCCACTCGAACTTCGCGGTCCCGCCCGACGTCCGGCGGGCGGCCTACGAGCGCATGGCCCGCCACGCCGCCGCCGGCGAGCTCAGCGCCCCGGTCGAGCGGATCGCGCTCGACGACGCGGCGGACGCCTGGCGGCGCCAGGCGGGCTCGCCGCGGGTCAAGCTCGTCGTGGTGCCGTAGCCGCGCGAGCTAGGCGCTGACGGGCTCGCCGGAGAGCCCGGCCGCGGCGCGCAGCGCCTCGGCCTTGTCCGTGCGCTCCCACGTGAAGTCCGCGTCCTCGCGGCCGAAGTGGCCGTAGGCGGCGGTCTTCTGGTAGATCGGGCGGTGGAGCTTGAGCGACTCGCGGAAGGCGCCCGGTCGCAGGTCGAAGTGCTCGTCGACGAGCTGCTCGATCCGCGCGCGGCCGATCTTCTCCGTCCCGAACGTCTCGACCATCACCGAGACGGGATGGGCGACGCCGATCGCGTAGGCGACCTGGACCTCGGCCCGGTCGGCCAGGCCGGCGGCCACCAGGTTCTTGGCCACGTGGCGGGCGGCGTAGGCGGCCGAGCGGTCGACCTTCGACGGGTCCTTGCCCGAGAAGGCGCCGCCGCCGTGACGGGCCATGCCGCCGTAGGTGTCGACGATGATCTTGCGGCCCGTGAGGCCCGCGTCGCCCACCGGCCCGCCGATGACGAAGCGCCCGGTCGGGTTGACCAGGAACTGCTTGCGCAGCTTGCGCGCGTCGAACAGGTCCGGCGGCAGGATCGGCAGCACGACGTGCTCCCACAGGTCCTCGGCGAGGAGCGACTCGGCGCCCTCGCGGTGCTGGGTGGAGATCAGGAGCTTCTCGATCTCCACCGGCCGGCCGTCGCGGTAGCGGACGGAGACCTGGGTCTTGCCGTCGGGGCGCAGGTAGTTGACCACCTCGGCCTTGCGCACGTCCGCGAGGCGCTTGGCCAGCTTGTGGGCCAGCGCGATCGGGAGCGGCATCAGCTCGTCCGTCTCGTTGGACGCGTAGCCGAACATCATCCCCTGGTCGCCGGCGCCCGCGATGTCGAGCGCGTCGTCGTCGCCCGGGTCGGTGCGCCGCTCGAGCGCGGCGTCGACGCCCTGGGCGATGTCGGGCGACTGCTTGTCGATCGCGTTGAGCACGGCGCAGGAGTCCGCCGAGAAGCCCAGGTCGGCGTCCGTGTAGCCGATCTTGCGGATCGTCTCGCGCGCGATGTCCTGGATGTCGACGTAGGTCTCCGTCGAGATCTCTCCCGACACGACCACGAGCCCGGTGTTCACCAGCGTCTCGCACGCCACGCGACCGTTCGGGTCGTCGCGCATGACGGCGTCGAGGACGCCGTCGGAGATCTGGTCGGCCACCTTGTCGGGATGTCCCTCGGTGACGGACTCCGACGTGAAGAGGTACTCGTTGTCGTTGTACTGGGTCATGTGGGCGCGAGAGCCTATCGGGTGCGTCGCTTGCGCTCGGCGAAATCGATGACCAGCGGGATGCCGTCGAGACCGTACCGCTCGCGCAGCCGGTTCTCGAGGAAGTAGGCGTAGTCGCGGGTCACGCGCTGGCGCGAGTTGACCTGGATGGAGAAGCGCGGCGGCCGGGTTCCGATCTGCGCCATGTAGAGCATCTTGAGCCGATGTCCCTGCTTGGCCGGCGTGGAGCGCGAGGCCACCACGTCGGCCAGGAACCGGTTGAGCTCGGGGGTCGGGATCCGGTGGCCGTAGCGGTCGGCGAGCGACAGCGACTCGACGAGCAGCCGCTGCACGTGGCGCCCGGTCAGCGCGCTGGCGGTCAGCACCTTGGGCCGCAGCCGCATCTTCTGCTGGACGCGCGCCCGCTCGTGGTCGAGGTCGAAGTCGTCGCCGCTCGTGGTGTCCCACTTGTTGAGCACGAACGCCGTCGCGCACCCCGAGCGCATCGCCAGGTCGGCGATCCGCAGGTCCTGGCTCGTGACCCCGTCGTTGGCGTCGCAGACCACCAGGGCGACGTCGGCGCGCTCCGCCGCCCGCTGGGAGCGCAGCGTCGTGTAGTACTCGACGGACTCCGAGACCTTCGCGGCGCGGCGGATGCCGGCGGTGTCGACGAGGATGAGCCGGCGCCCGTCGACCTCGATCGGGGTGTCGATGGCGTCGCGCGTGGTGCCGGCCACCTCGGAGACGATGACCCGCTCCCGGCCGAGGAACGCGTTGACCAGCGACGACTTGCCGACGTTGGGCCGGCCGATCACCGCGAGGCGGACGAGGTCGGGGTCCTCCTCCTCGTCGTCCTCCTCCGGCCCCGCCTCGACGAGGCGGTCGAGGAGGTCGCCCGTGCCGAGGCCCTGGGCGGCGGAGACGGCCTGGGGGTCGCCGAGGCCGAGCGAGTGGAACTCGTGGGCGAGCGGGAGGTCGCCGGGGGAGTCGATCTTGTTCGCGGCCACCACCACGGGCTTGTGCGAGCGGCGCAGGAGGTCGGCGAGCTCCTCGTCGCCCGGGCGCAGCCCGGCGCGGGCGTCGACCACGAGGAGCGCGACCTCGGCGTCGGAGAGGGCGGCCCGCGCCTGGTCCTGGATCGAGGCGGCCATCGGGTCCTCGTCGTCGAGGTCCATCCCGCCCGTGTCGATCAGGGTCAGCCGCCGCCCGTTCCACTCCGTGTGGAGCTCCTTGCGGTCGCGCGTGATCCCCGGCCGCTCGTGGACGACCGCCTCGCGCGACTGCGTGAGCCGGTTGACCAGCGAGGACTTCCCCACGTTCGGATAGCCGACGACGGCGACCTTCATCGCCGCAGGACCCTAGACGGCCCGGCCGTCCGACGGGCCAGTTGCCTTCAACTGGCCTTGCGGGCGGTCGTGGCCCGCGCCAGACTCCTGCCCATGACCACCCCCACCGCCACGGTCGGGGCCCTGGGCGACTGGCGGGCGCGCGCGGGCGGCTCGCTCCCCGACCGCCTGGCCGATGCGATCGAGACGGCGCTGCTCGACGGGCGCATCGGCTTCGCCGGGCCACTGCCGTCGGAGCGGACGCTGGCCGACACGCTGGGCGTGAGCCGCGCGACGGTCACCGCCGCCTACGGCCAGCTGCGAGCGGGC
>CALMNS010000501.1 GCA_937871635.1 uncultured Solirubrobacter sp. | reverse complement strand
CGGCGCCGGGCAGCGGCGGGGCGACCACCAGGCCGCGGACCCGCCCGGGCGCGACGCGCGCGAGCGTCTGGGCGATCCGGCTGCCGACGTCGTAGCCGGCGATCGTCGCCCGCTCGAAGCCGAGCTCGTCCATCAGGCCGAGGACGCCGCGCGCCTGCGCCTCGGCCGAGTAGGCGTCCCCGGGCGGCTCGGGATGCTTGTCGGACTCCCCGAACCCGCGCAGGTCCGGCACGACCACCTCCGCGCTCGGGGCGAGCAGTGGGACCATCCGGGCGTAGTCGCGCCGGTCCCCCGGCCATCCGTGCAGCAGGACCACCGGCGGGCCCGACCCCTCGCGGTCGTAGGCGAGGGCGAACCCGTCGACCGCACGCGAGCGAGGCATCGCGCGAGGGTAACGCGGCGTTGCGACCGAGCGGCAGCGCAGTTGGCGCCCGACGTCTATGGTGGCCCGCCGGCGGGGTGGTGATCGTCCCGACAACCGCGCTGGGAGGGAGCCAATATGTCGCGATTCGTCCTCGTCCACGGTGCTTTCCACGGAGCCTGGTGCTGGGAGCTCCTCACGCCCATGCTCGAGGCGGCGGGGCACACGGTGGTCGCGTTCGACCTCCCGGGCGCCGGCGACGACACGACGCCCACCCGCGACGTGACGCTCGACGCGTACGCGGAGCGCATCTGCGAGGTGCTCGGCGAGGAGGACGAGCCAGCGGTCCTGGTCGCCCACAGCATGGGCGGCGTCGCCGTCACCCAGGCCGCCGCACGGTGCCCGGAGCGCATCGCCGCGGTCGTCTACGTCGCTGCGTTCTTGCCCGCCGACGGGCAGAGCCTCTCCGACCTCACCCAGCTGCCCGAGAGTGCCGGCGACATGGTGCAGGCGAACATGGTCGTCGAGGGGGATCCCCCGGTGGGGACCATGCCGCCCGCCGCCGCGCGCGAGGCGTTCTACGGCTCCTGCGACGACGACACCGCGAAGTTGAGCGTCGATCGCCTCAGGCCGCAGCCGCTCGCCCCGTTCGTCACGCCGGTGTCGCTCGGCGACCGGGCGGAGAACGGGCCGGTGAAGTCCTACGTCGTGACCCTCCGCGACCCGTCGGTCCGAACCGCACTGCAGCAGCGGATGGCGCGCGAGCGCGCGACGGGGGAGGTCGCCGAGCTCGACACGGACCATTCGCCGTTCCTGTCGGCGCCCGCCGCCCTGAGCGAGCTGCTGGACCGCTTCGCCGCCGCGAGCCACCGCTAGCGCTGGGAGAAGCGCCGGCTGACGGCCCTCGGGGCGGGAGGAGATCGGAGTTCTCGCCGGCGGATCGCTATCCAGTGCTACTCCAGGAGTAGCGCCTGCTAGCAGTCCGCGCGCGAGAGACACGACGGGTCCGCCCGCCGCCCGCCGCCCGCCGCCCGCCGCGGCGCTCCGCCCTCCGCTCGACGACCAGGTCCGCAGCGTCCCTCGGGGCGTCATCATCCGGGGATGCCGCCGCGCCGCGCGCGTCAGCCCGGAGTCCCGATCGCCGAGCGCGGTCCCGGCTGGTCGCACCGCCCCGACGCCCGCCCGCCGTCGCTCTTCGGGCGCCACCAGCCCGGCATCGCCACGCCCCGGCTCCCGCAGGTCATCCTCGCCGCGTACGACCTCCG
>CALMNS010000500.1 GCA_937871635.1 uncultured Solirubrobacter sp. | reverse complement strand
CCTGCGCGATGTGCGCGGGCGCCGTCGTCCTCGCCCGCGTCCCGCGGGTCGTGTGGGGGACCGCCGATCCCAAGGCCGGGGCGGCCGGCAGCGTGCTCGACGTCCTCGCCGAGCCGCGGCTCAACCACCGGCCGCAGGTGCGCGGGGGCGTCCTGGCCGCCGAGTGCGCGGTGATGCTGACCGACTTCTTCGCGGCCCGGCGTACCCGCCGCAGCCCGAACGGGTAGGCGCCCCGGATGGACGCCGTCCTGCGCCCCACGCTCGAGCCCCTGCGCCCGGCCGACGTCCGCACGGAGCGAGACGCCCTCGAGCAGCTCTACTTCGCGGCCTTCTCCCCGCCGCCCTACGTCGAGTCCCGCGCTGAGGCACAGGCGTTCGGTGCCCTGGCCCAGCGCGACGCACAGCGCCCGGGCTACGTGGCCTACGTCGCCCGCGCCGCGACGCCGGAGCGCACCCCGATCGGCCTGGTCTACGGCTACCAGACTCCGAGCTCACCGCCGGGCGGAGACTGGTGGGACCGCCTGCTCGCGGCCGTCGAGCGTGAGGGCGCCGAGCGCTGGATCCTCGGCCAGTTCGCCTTCTGCTGGTTCGCGGTGGTTCCCGAGGCCCAGGGCATGGGCATCGGGGGCGCGCTCTACGACGCGGTGATGCGGCACGTCGCGACGCCGCGGGCCTGGCTCGTGACCCACGGCGACCCCTCGCCGGCGCGCGCGATGTACGACCGGCGGGGATGGCGCGAGATCGCCCGCGCCGAGCTCGGGTGGGTGCCCGGCGAGCGGGCGGTCATGGGCCTCGAGCGGGGATCCGCTCCCGCCCCGCGGTCGCTACCGTCTTAGGTCGCTCGGAGAGGTGGCAGAGCGGTTGAATGCGGCGGTCTCGAAAACCGTTGTGCGCGTAACCCGCGTACCGGGGGTTCGAATCCCCCCCTCTCCGCTGTACGGCCCGTCCGGGTCACCAGGCGACGGCGCCGTCGTCGTCGAAGAACCCGCCGCGTGGCCCGTCGTCCGGGAGGGTGGCGAGCCGGATGGCGATCGCTGCACCCTGCTCGGGCGTCCGCGCGCCGTCGGCGAAGCCGGTGAAGTCGGTCGCGACGTAGCCGGGGCAGCCGGCGTTGACGATGACGTTCGTGTCGGCGAGCCGGCGGGCGTACTGCGCCGTGACGCTGTTGAGCACCGACTTCGACGGTGCGTACGCGGCCATGATCGGGCCGGTCTGCAGGGTCAGCGAGCCCATGTTGCTCGACATGTTGACGACGCGCGGCGACTCCGCGCGACGCAGCAGCGGAAGCATCGCGTTCGTCACCCGCACGACGCCGAACACGTTCGTGTCCAGGACGGTGCGCACGACGTCGAGGTCGAGCGTCGTCGGGTCCTGCGCGCCGCCGTCGGTCGAGCCGGAGATGCCCGCGTTGTTGACGAGCACGTCGAGCCGTCCCGCGGTCTGCTCGACCGTCGCCGCCGCCGCCGCGACGCTCTCGTCGGAGGTCACGTCGAGGGCGACCCCGAACGCGTTGACGCCCGCGGCACGGAGACGCTCGACGGCTTCCTCGCGCCTTCCATCGTCACGCGCGCCGACGGCGACCGTAAAGCCGCGCGTCCCAAGACCCTGGGCGATGGCGAAGCCGATGCCCTTGTTCGCGCCGGTGACCAGCGCGGTCTTCGTGTTCGTCATGCGTCCACCATGCGCGGGTCGCGCCGCCCCCACAAGTGGTCAGGAGCAACCTCGGTCGCGTCGTCCTACCTCCGGCCGGAGGTCCATTCATGCTAATGTTCGCGAAGTTACGAACTACGAAACGAAAGAGGAGCTCATGAGCGCCTACATGATCATCAGCGTCACGCCCGAGGACGACGAGAAGATGCGCGAGTACGAGCAGCGGACGCTCGAGATCGTCACCCAGTTCGGCGGGCGGCCCGTGGCCCGGGACGCGGACGTCACGGTCTTCGAGAGCGACGACGTCCCGGCCATCGGCGTGATCCTCGAGTTCCCGAGTAAGGCTGACGTCCAGCGCTGGTACGACTCGCCGGAGTACGCGCCGCTCAAGGCGTTCCGCCAGAGCTTCGCGACCGCAAGCGCGCTCGTCGTCGAGGCGTAGGCCTCACTCGCCGGTGGTCCTCGGCGCGGCAAGGACCGCGTCGAGCAACCCCGGGAAGCGGGCGTCGAGATCCTCCCGTCTCAGGGTGTGCAGGATCTCGCGCCCCTGGCGCCTCGCAGTCAGGACGCCTGCGGTCCGCATCACCTCCCAGTGCCGGCTCGCGGTCGACTTCGAGACGTCGGGCAGGACGGTGCCGCACGTCAGCTCCTCGCCGTCCGCCAGCCGGCGCACGATCCGCATACGGGTCGGGTTCGCCAGCGCGCCGAGCACGCCCTCGAGCTCGATCTCGTCCTGGCGAGGGTGGTGGAGTACCTGCATCGCTCCCATTGTACGCAGGTGAGCGAACTGGTGAACCGGAGCAACCCCAGGGTGACGCGTGACGCTCACAGTCCGCCGCGAACGTCGGCCGCGTCTTGGACGAGCAGCGCGATCTGCACCCGGTTGTCGGCCTCGAGCTTGCTCAGCACGTGCGACACGTGGGTCTTGACCGTGGCGAGGCTCATGCTGAGCTCGGTGCCGATGGCGGCGTTGGCCTTGCCTTCGGCGATCGCGTGGGCGACCTCCAGCTCGCGGTCGCTGAGCGTCGCGAGGCGCCGCCGGGCGTCCTCGACGCGTCGGCCGGCACCGTCCGGGCCCGCGACCATGGCGATGAGGCGGCGTGCGACGGTGGGCGAGATGGACGCCTCCCCCGCGGCGACCTGCTGGATGGCGCGGACGATGTCGGCCGGCGGGGTGTCCTTGAGCACGAACCCGTCGGCGCCGGCGCGCAGAGCGGCGAGGACGAGGTCGTCGGCGTCGAAGGTCGTGAGGACGAGTACGGCGGGCGGTGAGGGCTGCGCGCGCACCAGACGCGTGGCGCTGACCCCGTCGAGGTCGGGCATGCGGATGTCCATCAGCACGACGTCGGGCCGGTGGGCGTCGATGGCGGACAGCACGCGCGTCCCGTCGTCGGCCTCGCCGACCACCTCGATGCCGGCCGTCCCGTCGAGCAACATCCGCAGGCTCGACCGGACGAGCGCGTCGTCGTCGACGACCAGGACGCGAACGGTGGGCGTCACGCCGGCCACGGCAGGACCGCCTCCACCAGGTAGTCGCCGTCGGCTTCGGTCCCGTGCTTGAGCTCGCCGCCCGCGTGCGCGACGCGCTCGGCTAGCCCGGCGAGTCCGGCGCCTGAGCCGGGCAGTCCGGTGCGCGCGCCGACCGCCGGCCGACTACGCACCGTGATCTGCAGACCGCTACCGGGGGC
>CALMNS010000499.1 GCA_937871635.1 uncultured Solirubrobacter sp. | reverse complement strand
CCCAGGCGCTCGGCCTGCCGTCGGCGGCGATCGAGCTGCGGGCGGTGCCCGCCGACGAGCGCCGCCTGGCCTTCGCCCTGCGCGACGGGACCCGGCAGATCGGCACGCTGCTGCTGCCCGGCGGGCTTCCCGAGGCGACGCTCCGGCGGATCCAGGAGCGGGTCGTGCCGTCGCTCGAAGCGCTGCTCGCCGCCGGGCTCGAGCGCGAGGCGCTGCTCGACTCGTCGATCGAGACGGCCGCGCTGCGCCGCTCCGACGTGGTCAAGACGGCCCTGCTGCGCTCCGTCTCGCACGACCTCCGCTCGCCGCTGACCGCGATCCTCGCCGCCACCGAGGCGCTCGGCTCGCCGTCGCTGACCGGGACGGACCGCACCGAGCTGGCCGCGTCCGTCGAGGAGGAGGCCGTGCGCCTGTCCCGGCTGATCGACAACCTGCTCGACCTCTCGCGCCTCGAGGCCCACGCCGCCGAGCCGAGGCCGTCGTGGTGCTCGGTCGAGGAGGTCATCCAGGCCGCGGTCGACGGGCTCGGCCTGCCGCCGGGCCGCGTGCGGCTCTCGCTCGAGGCGTCGCTGCCGCCCGTGCGGGCCGACGCGGCGCAGCTCGAGCGCGCGTTCTCGAACCTCCTCGAGAACGCCGCGCGGCTCGCCGCCGAGCACCCCGTCACCGTCCGCGCGCGGACCACCGGGGCGCCGCCCAGCCGCCGGATCCTCGTGCGTGTGATCGACCGCGGGCCGGGCATCCCGCCGGCCCACCTCGAGCGGATCTTCGAGCCGTTCTACCGCGGCGGGCGCGACGCGGGCCCCGAGCACCGCGGGTCGGGGCTCGGGCTGGCCATCGTCCGCGGCTTCGTCGAGGCCAACGGCGGCCGGGTCTGGGCCGAGTCGCTGCCCGGGCAGGGGACGACCTTCGTCGTCGAGCTCCCGCTCGTCGCCCAGCCCGCGGACGCGCCGGTCCCCGCGTGAGCCCCCGCGTGCTCGTCTGCGACGACGAACCGCACATCGTCCGCGCCCTCAAGGTCGTCCTGCGCGACGCCGGCTTCGAGACGGTCACCGCCGAGACGGCCGAGCAGGCGCTCGACCGGGCCGCCGTCCGCCCGCCCGACGCGGCGATCCTCGACCTCGTCCTCCCCGACGGCTCGGGCGTCGACGTCTGCCGCTCGCTGCGCGAGTGGACGCAGATGCCGATCCTCGTCCTCTCGGCGGTCGGCGACGAGGAGGAGAAGGTCCGGGCGCTCGAGGCCGGCGCCGACGACTACATCGTCAAGCCCTTCGGCCCGCGCGAGCTCGTCGCCCGGCTGCAGGCGGCGTTGCGGCGGGGCGGCCCGGGCGCCGACGAGCCCGTCCTGCGGGCCGACGGGCTCGAGCTCGACCTCACCGCCCGGATCGTGTGCTCGGGCGGTGCCGAGGTCCATCTGACGCCGATCGAGTTCGGCCTGCTGCGCACGCTGATGCGCAACCGTGGCCGTCTACTGACGCACCGGGCGCTGCTCGTCGAGGTGTGGGGCCCCGGCTACGCCGACGACACCGCCACGCTGCGCACCCACATGTCCAACCTCCGCCGCAAGCTGGGGGAGCCCGCCCGCCACCTGCGCACGGATCCCGGGGTCGGCTACCGGTTCACGGCATAGGCGGCGGGCGCCGGGCGTCTCAGAGCCCGGCGCTCAAAGCCGGAGGCGGACGGCGCCGAGGCGGATCTCGTCGCCCGGGAGGACCTCGGCGTGGAACGTGCGCCGGCCGTTGACCCAGGTGCCGTTGCTCGAGTCGAGGTCCGCCACGAACCACCGGCCGTCCTCGAGGCGCAGGGTGGCGTGGCGCCGGGAGACGGTGTCGTCGTCGAGGACGAGCTCGCAGCGCGGGGAGCGGCCGAGCGTCAGGCATCCGGCGCCCAGCGCCGACGCGCCGAGGAGGCCGGTCCCCTCGCCGGCGGGCGCCCCGCGCAGCCAGCGGTGCAGCGC
>CALMNS010000498.1 GCA_937871635.1 uncultured Solirubrobacter sp. | reverse complement strand
GCCGAGGGGGTCGTGCGCGGGCGCGGCGGCCGTCTCGCCGCCGAGCGCCCCGAGCAGGGCGTCCGTGGTCCCCTCCCCGCCGTCGGCCACCGGGCAGAGGTCGGGCGGCATCAGGCCGGCGCGCTCGAGCCCCCGCCCGATGGCGCCGGCCACCTCCGACGCCCGGAAGGTGCCCTTGAAGGAGTCCGGAGCGACCAGGACGGGTCGCTCGTGTGGGATGGTGCGGGCCATGGCCTCCGGAAAAGATGCCACGGTCTACGAGCTCGACGGGCACGAGGTGCGGCTCTCGAACCCCGGCAAGGTCTACTTCCCGGACTCCGGGGTGACCAAGGGCCAGCTCGCCGACTACCACGTCGAGTGCGCCGAGGCGCTCCTCAACCACCTGCGCGAGCGCCCGACGATGCTCAAGCGCTTCCCGGGCGGGATCGGCACCAAGCCGATCTACCAGAAGCGCGTCCCCGAGAAGCGCCCGGAGTGGCTCGAGACGGTCGTCCTGAAGTTCCCCAGCGGGCGGTCGGCCGAGGAGCTCGTCCCGTCGGACGCCGCCCACCTGGTCTGGGCGGTCTCGCTCGGCAACGTGGACTGGAACCCGCATCCGGTGCGCCGGGCCGACCTCGACCACCCCGACGAGCTGCGCGTCGACCTCGACCCGATGACCGAGACGCCGTGGGCACGGGTGCGCGACGTGGCGATGGTCGCCCGCGACGTGCTCGCCGACTACGGCCTGCGCGGCTACCCGAAGACGAGCGGGTCGCGCGGGATCCACATCCCGGTGCGCATCGAGCCGCGCTGGGACTTCGTGACCGTCCGCCGCGCCGCCCTCGCGCTGGCCCGGGAGGTCGAACGCCGGGCCGAGGGGCTGGCCACGTCGAAGTGGTGGCGCGAGGAGCGCCCGGTGGACTCAGTGTTCGTCGACTACAACCAGAACGCCAAGGACCACACGGTGGCCAGCGCCTACTCCGTGCGTCCCGTCCCGGACGCCCGGGTCTCGTGCCCGCTCGAGTGGGACGAGGTCCCCGACGTCGAGCCGGAGGACCTGCGCATCGACACCGTCCCGGCCCGCCTGCGCGCGACGGGCGATCCCAGCGCCGACATCGACGCCCACGCCGGCTCGCTCGACGCCCTGCTCGACCTCGCCCGCCGCGATGAGGAGCAGGGCCTCGGCGACGCCCCGTGGCCTCCGCACTTCGCCAAGCAGCCCGGCGAGCCCAAGCGGGTGCAGCCGAGCCGCGCCCGCCCGGACGCCTAGCCGTGCTCGGGGTCGGCGGCGGCCGGATGGCGGCCGGCGTCCCACTCCGAGCGCTGGTTCCCCCAGGCCGGGATCCCGCCCGCGGCGCGCAGGATCCGCGCGAGGTGCATCAGGTTCCACGCCATGAAGGAGGCGTTGCGGTTCGTGAAGTCGTTCTCCGGGCCGCCTGAGCCGGGATCGGCGTAGCTCGGGCCGGGGCCCGCCTCGCCCATCCACGCCGCGTCGGCCTGCGGCGGGATCGCGTAGCCCAGGTGCTGCAGCGAGTAGAGGACACCCATGGCGCAGTGCTTGGCGCCGTCCTCGTTGCCGGTGACCAGGCAGCCGCCCACCCGGCCGTAGTAGGCGGACTGGTCGTCGGCGTTGAGCAGGCTGCCGTTGCCGTAGAGCCGCTCGATCACCCGGGTGCAGACCGAGGACCTCTCGCCGAGCCAGATCGGCGTCATCAGCACCAGGACGTCGGCGGCGAGGACGCGCTCGAAGAGCGCGGGCCAGTCGTCGCGCTCGGCGCCGTGCTCGGTCATGTCCGGCTGGACTCCGGTGGCGATCTCGAGGTCGGCGGCGCGCACGGTCTCGACCGCCATCCCGTTGCGCTCCATGATCCCGATCGGGATCTCGGCCAGTGCCGCGGTGTGCGACGCGAGCGGCGACGGCTTGAGCGTGCAGTTGACGAACAGCGCGCGCAGGCCGGAGAAGTCCCAGGGGGAGGCGGCGGCGAGCTGGTCCTGGAGCGGGGTGGCCACGGCGAGGTCAGTCCTCGCGGGCGGCGTAGGTGCGCGCCTGGGCGCGGACGAGGTCGGCGAGGTCGCCGAGCGGCAGGTTCGCGTCGGTCAGGTGCAGGCCCCAGGTCGGATCGGGCAGCGGGCGCAGGACGGGCGCGCCGTTGCGGCTCGAGACCTGCAGGACGTCCGCCCCGGCGTCGCTCGAGCAGGTCGCCCGGTAGACGCGCGGCGCGCTGACCCACGGCGTCTCGATGACGTCGGGATCCAGGAACGGGAAGCCGATGAGCGAGTTGGCCAGGCCGATGGTCGTGCTCGTCGGGAACGGCCGGGTCGGGAAGATCGGGGTGATGGGAGCCGACCCGCCGCCGAGCGCCGCCGGGTTCGTGCACAGCACCTCGGTGCCGGCGACGGGCGCGGTGAACGAGCGGCCACCCGTCCGGCCGAACCGCGCGTCCTCCGGGACGGGGCCGTTGAAGATCGAGAAGGCCACGACGCACGCGAGCTGGGCGCGCGAGCGGCAGGCCCGGATCCGCTTGAAGTCGCCGCCGCGATCCGCGCCCTGCTTGACGAGCACGTTGCCGCCGAGCAGCAGCGCGGAGACGAGCCGCCGCCGCGCCGAGGCGCTGGGGTCGATCTCCTCCGCGACCAGCCGGCGCAGCATGAAGGTGCCCTGCGAGTGGCCGACGAGGACGACGCCGCGGCCGTCGTTGTCGCGGCGCAGATACTCGCGCCAGGCGGAGCGGACGTCGCGGTAGGCCGACTCGCGCATGGCGGGGGTCACGGTGGCCGGGGCGCCGAGCCCCTGCAGGGTGATCTGCCGGTACACGGGTGCGAAGACGCGGCAGTCCCGCCCGTACCGGGCGGCCTGGAAGCGGGCGATGGCGCGCAGCTCGGGCCCGATCGCCTTCGTCGCCTGCGGGCGCTTCTCGTCGCTCACGGTGGGATAGACGTAGAAGCAGTCGACCTTGCGCTCGCGAGCCCGGCGCACCTCGACGACCTTGCCCGGCTGCCCGGCCGGCGTGATCTGCGTGGTGTCGAGCCCGAAGGTGCACGGATCCCCCTTGGGGCCGGGCTTGCAGAGCCACGTGGTGGCCGCCGAGGCGGGGGCCGCGAGGACGAGCGCGGCGAGCAGCGCGGCGAGGGACAGCGCCTGGCGGGGAGTCATCGCGGGTGCCTACCCGATCACTGGTCGAGCTGGTCGATCGTGCACTCGCGCGGGGGCTTGTCCTCGCGCCAGCGGGCGATCTTGGCGCCGTGGCGGATGCGGCCGCCTGAGGTGTGGTCGAAGGTCACCTCGACCACGAGCTCGGGGCGCAGGACGATCCCCTCGAGCTCGCGCGCGTTGTTCCAGCGCGACGGCTCCCCCTGGAAGCGCTCGCCCGTCTCGTAGGCCTTGAGCGTCGCGACGAGCTCGTGCTTCTGCTTGACGGTGAAGCCGCTCGTGTGGCCCACCACGCGCAGCTGCCCGTCGTGGTCGTAGAGCGAGAGGATCAGCGAGCCCACCGTGTCCTCCTCCTTGCCCGGGCGCCAGGCGTGGACGACGGCGTCCATCGTGCGGACGCGCTTGACCTTGACCATGCCGAGCCGCTCGCCCGGGCGGTAGGGCGCGTCGAGCTCCTTGGCGATGACCCCCTCGGCGCCGTGTAGCCACGGGTCGGCCTCCTCGCGCACCTGGGTGGTGGGGGTGAGGTCGACGGGGGCCTCGACGAGCGCCTCGAGGGCGGCGCGCCGGTCGCGCTGCGCGAGCTCGAGCAGCACCTCGTCGTCCCGGGCGAGCAGGTCGAAGGCGACGAACCGGGTCGGCGTCGTCTCACTGAGCATCTTGATGCGCGACGCCGCCGGGTGCACCCGCTGGCCGAGGGCGTCGAAGTCCTGCCGGCCGCCGGCGTCGAAGAGGACGATCTCCCCGTCGAGCACGTAGCGGCCGGGTGGGAAGCGGAGCTCCGGGAAGTACCGGGTCAGCGGCTTGCCGTTGCGCGACTGGAGGAAGACGTCGTCGCCGTCGACGAAGGCGATGCAGCGGAAGCCGTCCCACTTGGGCTCGTAGACGTAGCGGCCGGCTCCGCCGGGGAGCGCCTTGGCCGACTTGGCTAGCTGGGGAAGGACGGTTGGGGCGAGGGGGAGGGCCACGGCTCGGCGGAGGATACGCTCGCGCGCTCCACGACGAGGACGGCTCCGAAGAGCACGAGCGCGCCGCCCAGGACCTGCACCGGGCCGAGCGACTCGCCGAACACGAGCAGGGCGAGCCCCACGGTGACCGGCGGCTCGACGGTCGAGAGGATGGAGGCCTTCGACGGGCCGATCCGCTCGACGCCGGCGGCGAACGCGAAGATCGGGACCACCGTCGACAGGAGCGCCATGGCCACGAGCCACAGCCAGCCGTCGGCGGCGAAGCTCAGGTCCAGGCCGCCCGAGACCGCGCTCGCGGCCAGGAAGCTCAGCGCGGCGCCGCTGCAGACGCTCGCCGCGAAGGCCAGCGGGTCGACGGCCCGGACGACGGAGTCCGTCCCAAGGATGTAGCTGGCGTAGCCCAGGCCGGCGGCGAGCGCGAGCAGCAGCCCGAGGCCGTCGGTCTCGCCGCCCGCGCCGAGGACGAGCACGAGCCCGACGGAGGCGACCGCGAGCGCCAGCCAGCGCCGCCGGCTCAGTCGCTCGCGGCCGAGGGCGAGGGCGCCGAGCGCGACGAAGGCGGGGTAGGCGTACAGGACGAGCGAGGCGAGGCCGGCCTCGAGCCGCTCGAGCGAGAAGAAGAACAGCCCGGCCTCGACCGCGTAGCCGAAGGCGCCGAGCGCCAGGCCGAGCAGCATGGGGCGACGGGGCAGCGCGACGCCGCGTAACCGGACGATCGGCCACAGCAGGGCGGCAGCGAAGACGAAGCGCAGGGCGAGCAGCGTGACCACGTCGAGCCCGGCGGTGTAGGCCAGCTTGGCGAAGATCGCCATGGCGCCGAAGCCGGCCGCGGCGAGAAGGACGAGGAGGACGCCGCGGGTGTCGCGGCGCCCTGCCTGGCCGGTGAGGTGGGTCAACTCAGGAGAGCGGTGCGCGCTCATCGAACCCGGGACGCGAATCCGCGCCGAACCGGGCCGAGAGGAGCCCGAACGCCAGAGCTCCGAGGACCATTGCGATTGCGGTCATGGGAGACAGTATGACGCTTGTGCGCAAAAGGGGTAGGCTTCATTGACTTCACTTTCGGGAGGAGGGTCCTATATATGAGATTGGGGAGGGAGGTCCTACGTGACGCTGCAGCAGCTTGCCTACTTCATCGCCGCCGCCGAGCACGGATCCTTCTCGGCCGCGGCGCACCAGCTCCACATGGCCCAGCCGTCGCTCTCGGAGCAGATCCGCCGGTTGGAAGGCGAACTCGGCGTGCAGCTCTTCACCCGCGCGGGACGGCATCTGGAGCTTACCGAGGCGGGCCGACTGCTGCGCCCGCGGGCCGAGCGGACCCTCGCCGCGGCCGAGGAGGCCGCCGCCTCGGTGCGCGAGGTGCGCGCCCTCACCGGCGGCACCGCGACGTTCGGGACCTTCGGCAACGCGCCGTACTACCTCCTGTCGGACCTGGTGCAGGACTTCCGGTCGCGCCATCCCGACGTCCGCGTGCGGCTGGTCGGACTCAACTCCTCCGAGGTGGCCGACGAGGTGCGCGAGGGGCGGCTCGAAGGCGGCTTGATCGTGCTGCCGATCGACGACCGCAACCTCGACGTCCGCCCGGCGATCCGCGACGAGATCCTCTTCCTCAGCGCCGACGCGTCGCGCACGCAGGCCCCCATGACCATCGAGCGGCTCGCCGAGCTGCCGCTCGTCCTCTACGACGCGCAGTTCGGGTGGGACGACCCCACCCGCCGCCAGCTGCTCGACCGTGCCCAGCGGGCCGGCGTGAAGCTCGAGCCGCAGATCGAGGTCGAGTACGTCGAGGCCGCGCTCGACCTCGCCGCCCGCGGCCTGGCCGACACGGTCGGGGCCCAGACGATCACCCTCGGGCGCGGCTTCAGCCGGCGGCTGAACGCCGTGCCGTTCGAGCCGCCGCTGTACGACACCTTCGCCTTCATCACCCGGCGCGACGCCCACGTCTCGCCCGCCACCCAGGCGTTCATGGTCATCGCCGAGCGGCGATTGAAGGCACTCTCCCGCCGCAGCGCCGCCTAGGTCGGGAGCCGGTTGACGCCGGCTGCCGCGACCGCCCAGCTACGCCGGCCGACCCGCCGGCAGGCGGCCGAGCAGGGCGCGCCCGAGATCCCCGACCGGGTCGCCGATCCCCGAGATGAGGTGGGCCTGGCCGTGGACCTCGTGCCAGGCGTCTGCGATCCGGCGGTGCTCGACCTCCACCCCGGCCGCCCGGGCCTTGGCCTCGAAGGCCACGGCGTCGGGGGTCAGCGGATCGTCGCCGGCCGTGTGCAGGACGATCGGCGGCAGCCCGCTGAGGTCGCCGAGCAGCGGGGAGATCAGCGGGTCCTCGGCGGAGGCACCGCCGGCGAGGTAGGCGAGCGCCCAGGCGCGCAGGAGCCCGGCGGAGAGCACCGCCTCGCGGGGGCCGACGCGGCGGGTGCCCGCGACGTCGGGCCGCAGGTCGACGCCCGGGCAGATCAGGCCGAGGGCCGCGGGG
>CALMNS010000497.1 GCA_937871635.1 uncultured Solirubrobacter sp. | reverse complement strand
AGAGGCCGCGGCCGCGGGACGCGACCGGGCGATCGCCCGAGCCGCCGCCGCCGCCGCCGCCGGGTTGATGCCCGCGGATGCAGCCGAGCGCGTCGGAGCGCAGTTGCAGGCCGGTACCTCGGTGAAGGGCGCGGTGGCGGGCGTCGACCTCGTATTCGAAGCGGTGACCGAGAACCCGAGCGTCAAGGCCGCGGTCTACGCGGAGATCGAGTCCTCCGCGCCGGAGACGTGCATCGTGGCCACGAACACGTCGGCGATCCCGGTCGCGCGCCTGAGCTCCACGTTCCGCGTGCCGTCACGGTTCATCGGCGCGCACTGGTTCTTCCCGGCGGAGTACGTACCGTGCGTCGAGATCATCCCGGGTCCGGAGACTTCCGCCGACGTGGTCGAGCGGATGTCCGGCGTGCTGCGGCGACTCGGGAAGTCACCGTCGGTCGTGGGCGACGGGCCGGGTTTCGTCGCGAACAGAATCCAGTTCGCGATGTTCAAGGAGGCCTCGACGATCGTCGAGGATGGGATCGCGTCCGCCGAGGTCGTCGACGAGGTGGTCCGCACCTCCTTCGGGTTCCGCCTGCCGTTCTTCGGTCCGTTCACCATCGCTGACATGGCCGGCCTCGACGTCTATTACGGCGCGTTCGAGGCGCTGGAAGCCGGCCTCGGCGCGAGGATGGCCGTGCCCGAGGCCGTTGCCACCCGCGTCGCCGAAGGCCGCCTCGGCGTAAAGGCCGGCGGTGGCTTCCTCGATCACGACCCCGAGGACGCCGCCGCGATGATCGCCTGGCGCGACCGCGCGTACGGCGAGCTCAGCGCCTTGCTCGACCGGCTCCGCGCGTGGGATGACTGACCTCCGCGCCAGCACGCCCTCGTGACCGCGGCCGGGACGAACCGGCCTGGGCCGGCGGTCGACCTCGCCGTCGAGGACCTCGACCGGATGCTCGACGCGAATCCGCGCTACAGAGCGGAGGGGTCCGCTCAGTAGCCCAGCGCGAACTTCGCGTCCTCGGACATCTTCTCCGGCGTGGCAGGTGCGTTTGGCTCTAGGCCGCGGCGCTTGCGGCTGCTGTGGTGCGCTCAGTTGCGGTCGCTTCTGCCCCGTTTGTGACATGCCTGTGACACGGTGGCTCAACGCAACTCCCAAGGCGCTTCGCTTTGAACAACGGGCTCGATGCCCGTGTACCGGCCCATCCGACCCGCTGGGGCAGGGGAACTCAAGGTGGCCGCCGTGCGAGGCGATGATCAGCATGATGCACAGCGTGGGCGGTTCGCCAATCGCCGGTAGATTGGCGACATTACTTGCGTGGGGGACGTCGTTCGCGTACACGACCGGAACACGAACGCCTCACAGAAGGACGTCGTGCGGTGGTGCATGGTTGTCGCTATCGTCGGCCGGACTGTCCGGCTCGCGCCTCGGTCCGCGAGCGTCCCGGCGGCCGTATTCTCCCCGATGTCGAGCAAGCCGGAGTTCACCGCCGACGGGTGGTTCGGCCGCTGGAGCGCCACCGCCGACCTGGCCGACGTCCAGGCCGCGCAGAACATCGGCCAGATCCCCGACCCCGAGCGAACGCAGATCCTCGCCCTGCACCAGCGTCGGGGCACGACATGACCGCCTCCGAGTTCGAGACCGCCCGGCGGGCGTGCCTCGGCACGGGCGAGCTTCACCCCTCGCTGCTCGTGTTGTTGCAGCGGACCGTCGCTCGTCTCGTGCGCTACGGCGGCCTGCCTCCGCACTACAGCCCAACGCGGCATTGGGACCGCGAGGCCGAACATGAGGTCCTCGCCGACTGGCTCGCTGCCCGACTGTTCGGAACGGGTCAGCTCATCGCGATCCTCCACGAGGCAGCGACACCCGGCTCGTTCATGCGGATCGGGGAGCTGTTCCTGCGGCGCCACCTCATCAGCCGCCTCGAGCGCAGCCAGGCGACGAACCTCTTCGCCCGCGTCCGTCAGCTCCTCGAGGAGGACCCGGAGCTGCTCGTGCTCGTCCCCGCCGCGCGGGACCAGGACGCCGCCTGGGGGCTCGCCGAGTGGCGGTCCGCCGGTCGGCCTCCGTGGTCAGGAGCCGATCGCGACCTGGCGTCCGCCGCCTGGGCGCTCGGCGAGTTCACAACGATCCAGTACCGCGACGACGCTCGCAAGCTGTCGCCGCTGCTCGAGCACGACGAGCTGCGTCGTTTCGTGACGGGTCTGCTCGCTGCGACCGATGCGACCCTCACCCTCGCTGACCTGATGCGGGCGCTCGTGCTGCGGTTCGACCTCGGCCCGGTCGTCATCGACGAGCTCGACGAGGAGGCGGCCACGGTGCCGGCCGGCGACGACGTCGTCGAGCAGGTCGCCGCCGCGGAGCTGGCCGTCGCGGTCCTCGCCGAGCTCACCCGCCGCCAGGTCGATGTGCTGCGCGGGTGGCTCGCCGACCAGTCCGTCCGCGAGCTCGCGTCGGAGCTGCGCGTTGCGGTCGGGACCGTGCACGGCGACCAGCGGGCGATCACCGCCACACTGCGGCGGGTGAGCGACCCCGACGGCGCCAGCCACGGCGCCCTGCTGAACGCATTGCGCGATGCGCTGTTCATGGAAGGCACCCACCATGACTGAATGCCCCTCAGTGCTCGAACTCACCACGATGTCCCTCACCGACGACGCCTCGCTGCGCGCGCATGTCGCAGATTGCGTCCGCTGCACCGCGTTGCTCGCCGTCTGGAGCCGTCAGGTCACCGACCACGAACTCGGTGACCTGCCGTCCATCGACGCGCCAGCGGTTCGCGCGAGGCCCGCCGAACTCGACATCGCGCCGGCTGCCGGAGCGGTCCACGCGGTCCTGGGCGAAGGCGTCGACCGCCAGCTCGTCGGCGTCGTCGTCGAGGTCGGCGACGAGCAGGCGACCGTGCTGCCGATCAGCGCCGAGGTGTGTCTCGCCGGCGACTGGGACGCCCTGCTCGATGACCTGATCGGCTATCCCGCGATGGCGGAGGTGTGGAACCACCTCACCGTCCTGCGCGAGCAGATCGGCGAGCGCCTCGCCCTTCTCCCTGACGGCCTCGTGTCGCGACTCGACGCCGCGTACGACGCGGCGCTGCGCTCCGGGGGGTGGCCCGAAGGGCTGCCGGACGGCCCGGCTGTCGCCGGGCCGGACGACCCGCGGATCGGCTTCCGTCGCGAGGAGGCGCTGCGGACGGTGCCATACGGCTCGTCGTGGCGCCGGATCGCCGACGCACCGACCTTCGCGGCGGCCGTCGCCTCCCGGCGCGCCGAGCTCGAGGAGTCGCTCCAGGAGGTCGCCGCCGCCGCCGACGTGGAGCTCGAGGTGCTCGGCGAGCTCGAGCGCGGATACCTCGACCTCCGTCAAGCCATGCCGGTCCCCGCGCTCGGGGTGATCGTCGGCCATCTCGGGCTGCCGCCGAGCGCCCGGCTTTACCGGCTCGTGGAAGAGCACGTCTTCGCCAACGACCGTGTCCCGGAGCCCGGACAGCCGGCCGCCTTCGCGCGCCGTCGGCGCGGCTCGGCGTCGAAGGCGGGGCCGGCGCCCCCGGACGAGACGCGCCGCAGGCACGCCCAGGACTACGTCGCGCGACTCCGGGAGCGCCTGGAGTCGTGACGGAGGTCCGCTGCCAGGAGTGCGGGCAGACGAGCGTCGCGCGCAGCCGCTTCGACGCGGTCGGCGAATGCCCGGAGTGCGGGGCGGACGCCGGCGAGCTCGTCGAGCTCGACGCCTACGACGAGGAGGTCGACGAGCTGCGCTGCGGCGAGTGCGGCTGGGAGGTCGAGGCCGGCGTCCGCGTCGAGTGGGGCGGCAAGCGCCGGATCTTCACCGTCGACGACGAATGCCCCGTCTGCTCGTCGATCGAGGACCCCGGCGTGCTGGTTCCGATCGGTGCCGCCGGAACCGTCCGGGAGATCCCCGAGCACGGAGTGGCGCGCGCCGCCGCGCGCGAGCTGCGCGAACAGCACGCCGGGTCCGGCGTGCCCGTCGACGTGGAGCGGATCGCGCGGGAGCTCGGCCTGCGAGTTCGCCGAGGGCCATTCGCGAACGGGATGCTCGAGGGCACCGAGATCGGGGTCCCGGAGGGCCATTCCGGAGCGGAGCGCTTTGTCATCGCGCACGAGATCGGCCATCACGTGCTGCGGCACTCCGCCGGCCGGGAGAAGATCGAGCCGGAGGCCAACGCGTTCGCGTCGGAGCTGCTCCTCCCCACCGCTCGCCTGCGATCGGCGGTCGGCCAGGGCGTCTCAATCCGGGAGCTGGCCACGCGGTTCGGAGTGAGCCGCCAAGCCGTCGTCTACGCCGTCCGCGCCGCCAAGCTGCTTCATCGTCTGAACGGCTGAACGCCCCGCCGCGATCCGCGGTTCACCTCGTAGTGAAGGGAGGAACGGCCTCCCTCGAACCGAGGAGCCACGCCCAGATGCGCAACGAGCGCCACGTAGTGCCCAACCCCAACGGCGGCTGGGACGTCAAGAAGCCCGGGGCGTCGCGCGTCAGCGGGCACGAGCCGACCCAGGCGGCCGCCGAGCGCCGCGCCAAGGAGATCCTTCGCGGCGACGGGGGCGGTGAAGCCGTCGTGCACCGACGCGGTGGCGGGATCCGCGGCTCGGACACCGTCCCGCCCGGCAACGACCCGTTCCCGCCCCGCGACACCGAACACTGAGATCGGAGACACGATGACCCAAGCCACGCTCGAAGCACCCCTCACCGCCCTCGACGCCCTCGGTCAGGTCGACGAGGAGCTCAATCTCGCCGCGATCCGCGGCAAGCTCGCCGACCCCGAGGAGGGAAGGGGCCACTCCCGCGCGCACCTCGAGCTCATGGAGCAGGAGTACCGCCGTTACCTGGCGCTGCGCCTCGCCCACCCGGACGAGGACATCGTCCCGTGCAAGCTCGTGGACGAACTGTGGCACGCCCACATCCTCGACACGCTCGCCTACCACGAGGACTGCGACCGGATCTTCGGCCGCTATCTGCACCACTTCCCGTACTTCGGGATGCGCGGCGAGCAGGACGCTCAAGACCTCCTGGACGCCTACGATTCGACCCTCGAGCGATACCGGGTCGCGTTCGGGGAGCCGCCGCCCGACACCTGGATCTCGCAGCAGTCCTCCAGGTGCCGGACGGCCTGCAAGCCCCAGAAGTGCCGCTGACGGAGGGGCGGGCCGGCCTACGGTCATCGCGATGGGAAAGGGAGCTCGTAATCGCAAGAAGCGACACGACCGCGCGAGGGTCGGGCTGTCTGAGAAGCTCGTCGACGAGCTTCTCGGGCTCGATGGTCCGGAGGCGGTGCGGTCGCTGCTCGAGCGCCGTCCGGACCTGCGAGACGGCCAAGCCGCCGAGGAGCTGGCCGCCATGTCGCAGTGGCCGGTCCACGGCGTGCCGTTAGCGCGGCTCGCCCGGCTGATCGAGCGGGCCGACGAGGACCTCGACGACGCATGGACACGCTACGCCGCCGAGTTCGCCAAGTCCGAGCAGGTCGGCGAGCGGCTCGGCGGGCACGAGCAGTCGATCGCCGGCGCCATCGCGCGCGGCGACCAGGACCGGGTGATCGTCGTCGCCGACGAGGCGATCCCCCTGGCCGAAGAGGCCGGGCTCGGATACGCGGCGAGCTGGCTGCACTCCGAGCGCGCCCGGGCGTTCAACCGCCGCGTCGGCGACGACCGCCGCGGCGACCAGGAGCAGGCCATCGCGGCGTTCGAGCGTGCGCTTGACCTCTCGACGGGCGGCGAGGACGAGACCGGCCTGATGATGGACCTCGGGATGGTTTACGCGGAGCGGATCGGCAGCGACCGTGGCGAGAACCTCGACCGAGCCGTCGGTTTGCTCGGCGCGGCGCTCGACGCCATGCCGCCGACCGCGCCTCGCGGGCTGCGGGCGATGGTCCAGACCAACCTGGGGGTCGCGCTCCTGCGCAGCGAGACCGGCGAGCGGGAGCACCGCCTGCGCGCCGCCGCCGAACTGTGCGTCGCCGCGCTCGAGTTCCGCCACCCCAACCGCAACGCCGTCGACTGGGCGTACTCGATGATCAACCTCGGCGAGGCGGTCGAGCAGCTCGCCGACCTCGGTCGGGGTGACCATGCCGACGCCGAGGAGCTCTACCGAGAGGTGCTCGTCCACGAGGACGACATCGATGACGACTGGCTCGTCGGCGGCGCCCACCAGATGCTCGGGACACTGCTCGTCGCCAACGCCGACCGCGTCCAGCGCGAGATCGACGGCCACGACCTCGACGACGAGGAGTTCAACGGGCTGCCCGACGAGCCCGACCCAGTCCTCGTCGCCCGGCGTCTCGAGCTACTCGAAGACGCCCGGGACAACCTCGAACGGGCGCAGCAGCTCATCCGGACCGGCCCGGACGAACTGCGCTGGGGACAGTCACTCAACGACCTCGGCGACGCCCTCGACCGGCTCGAGCTCGAGGAGGAATCGATCGCCTCGGCCCGGCAGGCGCTGGCGGTGGTGCGCCCCACCCGATGGCCGCGCGAGTGCCAGCGAGCCGGGTGGCGCCTCGGAAACCTCTTGGCCGAGCGCCGCGAGTGGCCCGAGGCGGCCGCCGCGTTCCAAGACGCAGTGCAGGCCGCAGAGATCTCCTTCCACGGCCGGCTGGACACGTCGCCGCGCGAGGCCGAGATCCGGCGCGCCGGAAACCTGAGCCGATGGGCGGCCTTCGCGCTGGCCGCCAACCACAGTCCCCTCGACGCCGCGCTCGTCTTGGAAAGCGGCCGGGCGCGGGAGCTGCGCCGAAGGCTCGGGCTGGAGGCGCTGCCCGCCAAGACGGTCGACGGCCTCCCCGCGGAGCTTCGCGCCGAGCTGCTCGAGGCGACCGAGCGCCTGTCGTCGGCCCCCTTCGGCGCCGACGGCGATGAGCCGGCGCGTCGCCTCCAGGCCGTGGTCGCGGAGATCCGCGACCTGCCGGGCCTCGAGGGCTTCGCGACCGGCGCGAGCCGTGACCACCTGTGCGCGGCGCTGGAACCGGGCTGGCCGCTGGTCTACATCGATCCGACGCCATTCGGGACGCTGCTGCTCGTGCTGAGCGACCAGGGCGGGGAGCTCGAGGTGCGAGGCGTCCTGCTTGACGAGCCGCGGGCCCTGGACGTCTTCATGCGGATGCTGGTCGGGCGTGACGGATCGGCCGGCGAGGAGGACGAGGACGAGGAGATCGCGGGGTCCTACCTGCTCGGGATCTCCGGCCAGGGAAACGGGGACCGCGACCAGGCAGAGGACGTTGGTGTCCCGTTGCCGTGGCTCGGGGAGCAGATCGCCCGACCGATCCGGGAGGCGGCGCAGGAGATCGACGCGACGGGCGTCACGCTGGTGTGCTGCGGGCCGCTGGCGCTCGCGCCCGTCCACGCCGCGACCTGGGTTCAGGACGGGCAGGAGCGCTGCCTGCTCGACGAGCTCGACGTCCGCTATGCGCCGTCGGCGGCAGTGGCGGCCGCGTCCCTGCGGCGGTCGGAGCGGGCCGACCGGGGCCGGCTGGTCGTCTTGGCCGCGCCGACCGGCGCCCAGCCCGAACTGGTCGCCGCTCGGCCGGAGGCGCGGGAGCTCGCGCGGGGCTTCGCGCCTAACCTGACGGTGATCGCCGAGGGCGACCAAGCGAGCCGGGCGTTCCTCGAGGCGAACGCGGCCGCCGCCGACCGGCTGCACCTCGCATGTCATGCCGACGGTGCGTTCTTCGAGGGCGACGAGGCCCGGCTGCATCTCTCCGACGGGCCGATGCCGGCCGCCGAGATCGCCGCGCTGCCGCGACTTGCGGCCCGGTCGGTCGTCTTCTCGGCCTGCCAGACCGCGATGGTCGGGCTCAACGGGCTTCCGGACGAGGTGCAGTCGATCGGCGCCGCTGCGCTCGCGGCCGGGGCGGCGTGCGCGGTGGCGAGCCTGTGGCCGGTCGATGACCTTGCGACGGCGCTGATCATGAGCCGGCTCTACGAGGAGATGACGACCGGCCGGCGGCGGCCGCCGGAGGCGCTGCGACGCGCGCAGCTCTGGCTGCGCGACCTGACCGGCAAGGAGGAGCTCGAGTTCTTCGAACGCCACCCTCAGCTCAAGGCGGAGTACTGGGAGCGGCTGCGACGCGGCACGCTGCCGGGCCGCCGCGGCCCGGGGGCCGAGCCGTCGGACCGGGCGCCGTACAGGCATCCAGACTTCTGGGCCGCCTTCGTGGCACTCGGCACCTAAGCCGGAGTACTGGGGCGGGGCCGGCCGCGCTCCTTCGCCCGCCGGATCAGGTTCGGCGATCCGGAGGCAGGGCCCGATCAGGCGGCGGCGGCGCATCGCCGCGGCCAGGCCCAAGCGACGCGGCGTATCGCGGAGGGGCTGAAGGCGGCCGGCGTGCTCGCCGGGGCTCGCCACCGCGAGGAGCGCCCGAAGAGGACCGCTCAGGCGCTTAAGCGGCGCTCGACGGCCTCGCCGACTGGTGGCTGGACCATCTCGACGTCCCACCCGAGCGACTCATCCAGCGCGCGACCGACCAGCCCATCGCCTGACCGTCCTCCCCCGCTCGCCACATCCACCGCTCGATCGCGCACTGCGCGCCACTACAACGCGCCCTGTCCCCGTCGTCGACACTTGCTCCGCTTGCGCTCAAACTGACTGTCCCGCAGACCCCATCATCCCGATCCAGGTCGCTCCTCCTGCCCGCTGCTCTCTTCCGTCGTCCTCCGCTTCCCTCTCTCATTCTCCCGCTGCTCATGATCTCGCCTTCATCGACCTCTGCCCTCGATCCCCTGCCTCCTCCTCCACTTCAGGACTGCATCCGACCCCGGCATCCCCCACTTGAGGAACTCACGTAGGGAGGGCGGGGTCGGATGCAGGACCCGCCCCCGAACACCCCTCTGAGCAGGGGATTCGAGGGCGGCTGCGGTTCCGCACGATGAACAGCAAAATGCACAGCACCGTGCACAGCAACGGCGGGGTAAGGCATCACTATGAGGACCACCCCGGCGACGCGCAGCTGCGCGCTTAGTCGCCCCGGAGCGGCAGGTGCACCACCTCGAGCGCCGGATCGTCGATGCGGGCCTGGTCTGCGTCGCACGTGAGAAGCGCTTGGCCGCGAGCGCTCGCGGTCGCAGCGATCCACAAGTCGTTGTCGGCGACGTTCCAGCCGTTGCGTCTGCTCAGGACCTTCAGGCGAGCCCACTCGTCGATGATCGTCAGGTCGAGCGGGATCTGAAGAAAGCTCGCAAGGCGACTTTCCTCACGTGCGATCCGGACGGCACCCCAGCCGGCGTTCAGATACCCGTAGCGGGCCTCCGCCAACGTGATGACGCTGATCGCGAGGATGGCATGGTCGATCCGGTCGAGCGTCCCGTTCGGCCAGTGGGAGAAGCGGTCGGGCTGAGCCGAGCGCTTCGCGCTCGCCCCAACGAAACTCGTGTCGCAGACAAGCCGCTCCGGCGGCGATGGCGGAGCACTCACTTGCTCAGAAGCGCAGCGAGATAGACGTCGTCGGTGTCGTCATCCCACTGGGGGTCCGACAGCGCGTCCAGCCCTTGGGGCTCCGTTAGTCCTTGGCGCTTGAGGAGTTCGTCGTCGGCGACCGGTGCCGAGGTGAAGAGCGAGGACTGCTCGATCTCCACGCGCTCTATGCGCTCGATCGCCATCGACCCACGTAGGGAACTGGTCAGCGTCCCGGTGCCCTCGGCCCAGACGATGTGGTCAAGCAGGCCCTTGACGTGCTCTTCGAACGCTTCGTGGTACCTGCACGACCACTCGACGCCGCTCGCGGTCCGGATCCCGAGGCGGTCCGGTTCGAGGTCCAGGAGGTGCAGCCTGCCGGAGACGAACCGGACCTCCCCGTCCGCGGAGGCGTTCTGCGCCAGTGCCACGCGATCGAGTAGACCGTTGTCCACGATCAACGCGGGGGTCGCAACGTCCATCACGATGGACATCGAGCCATCCGCGCCGACCGCCCGACACGCCTTGCCGAGGGCGTCAAGGACAGGCTCGGGCACCGATCGCTCCGCCGCGAGATCGTCGGCGAGCGCGCGCAGCGTCGCGAGTGACAGCGGCACGTCGCCCACCGGGAACTGATCGTCATCGGTGCTGGTCAGCTCGGGTTCGATGGTCGCGACCCCGCTGCCGGTCTCAAAACCGATGAGCCGGAACGCGGTCACGGCCTCGGCGCGTCGATCGGGGTGACCAGACTTCCTGGTGGGCTCACCACGGCCGGCACGGTCGTAATCGCGCAACGCGGCGAGAAAGTTGTCGATGAACGACTCGAAGTCGGACAGGCTGACGCCGCGCTCGGCGCGAGCGCCCTTGATCGTGAGGCTGATCTGCCCGTGGTCGACCTCGTTCATCTCCCTGATGCGGTGTTCGCGTTGTCCATCGTGTCTCCTATCGTCGCACCGCCACCGAACGCTCGCTCGACGACCCCGCGGTGCCGAACGCCGCAGCCACCTTCGCCGCGAGCTCCTGTCGCGGCTTGTAGTGCAGGTAGCGCTCGGTCGTGGTGATGGAGCCGTGACCCATCATCTCGCGCAGCTCGAGCAGATCGACGTGGCCGACCATGCGGGTGCCGAAGGTATGGCGCAGATCATGGAAGCGAAGGCGACGCAGGCCAGCCTGCTCGAGCGCGACGAGATAGCGACGCGCGAGCAAGCGGGCCACCATGAAGTCGCCGTGGGGTCCGGGGAACACGAGCGCTGACGGATCGGGGTCGCCCTGCGCAGCGTGCAGCGCGCGCAAGCGGGCGGCCACCTCGGGCGCAAGCGGAACGGCGCGCGACTTGCCGCTCTTCGGTGTCGTCAACCGCTCGTGCGTATAGGCGCGCAGCACCCGGACCGTGGCTCCGGCGAAGTCGACGTCCTGCCAGCGGAGGGCGAGCAGCTCGCCTTGGCGCAGGCCGGTGAACGCAGCGGTGAGGAAGAGCGCGGCGTCCTGCTCAGACGCCGCAGCGTCGACGAGCTGCAGCACTTCCTCGGGCGAGAGGACGTCGATCTCGAGCCGGGACGCCGGCCTCGGCCGTTCGACGTCGGAGACGGGATTGGTCGGCAGGACGTAGTGGTGCCGCGCGCGCTCCATCACGCCGTGGAAGACGGTCAGGAGCTTCTGCATCGTCCGGTTGGACCGGACGCGCGTCGCGCGCATCTCGTCCCGCCACAGCTCGACGTCGCGCGTCGTGATCGCCTCGAGCGCCCACGTCCCGAACGCCGGGCGCAGGTGGGTGTCGATCGCCGAGCGGTAGTCGAGCAGCGTCGAGTGCTTGCGCTGGCGGTCGTGCTCGATCCACCGCAGGTACTCGTCGCACGCTTCGGAGAACGTCGCACCGGTGCGCACCATGCCCGCGAGCGTGCCCTTCCGGGCCTCGTCGAGGATCTCGCGCAGGGCCGCCTGGGCGGTGCGCTTCGTGAAGTACCCGGTGGGCGGTCGACCTCGTTCGGTCCAGGCCGGACCTAGGCGCCTCTGGACCTGGCGACCGTCAGGCAGGCGGTACTTGACGTCCACTGATCGCCTCGCTTGCGCTCAACGCGAAGCACCACGCCGGTCGGCTCTCGGGCACGTTGATAGGGCATCCGTGTCCCGGGAACACTACAGATGCTGTGACACGCTTGTGACATATTCGGCGCTAGGTGAGCGGAACAGTCGTCCGACCTACCGGGTCCGATTTCGCTCTGTGGAGCGAATTCGGCGACCTCTAGTACCCCAGCGCGAACTTCGCGTCCTCGGACATCTTCTCCGGGGACCAGGGCGGCGTGAAGACCATGTTCGGGTTGACCTCCTCGACGTCGTCGAGCTCGCCGACGAACTCGATCATCTGCTCGGAGACCTGCGGACCGATCGGGCAGGCGGGGGTCGTCAGCGTGAAGGTGATGTCGACCTTGCCGCCTTCCACCTCGACGCCGTAGACGAGTCCGAGCTCGACGAAGTCGAGCCCCAGCTCGGGATCGATGACGTTCGTCAGCGCGTCCAGGACGGCTTCCTCAGAAGGCATCATCCGATTCTAGTCCCCATTCGTGCGTGGCCTCTGGACGAATGGGTACGGTGCGGGCCATCGTCACCTTCGACGCACACGCCGCGGTCCTCATCGTCGCCGGCGACGAGGACCGGACGACCTCTGGTCTGCGCCGCCGTCCGCTGTCCTGCGCGCTGTGCGCGACGGCCGACGTGAGCGTGGATCTGACCGACCTGCGCTTCGCCGACTCGTCGCTGATGGTGGACCTCGCCGTGCTCGCCCAGCGCCTGCGCGCGCAGGGCCGGCGGCTCTGGGTGCGCGGCCCGCAGCCGCAGATCCGCACGCTGATCGAGCTCGTCGGCCTGCACCGCATGCCGGCCGTGGCGGTCGAGCCCGCTCCCGCGTAGGTCCGGCCCGCGAGCGGCGGGCCGTCATTTGGTGGTTCCGTCCGGAAGGACCGGGCCACTAGCCTGGAGGGCGGGATGCTCCCGCTGCTGATCCTCCTGTTCGTGCTGGTCCCGATCGCCGAGCTGGCGATCATCATCCAGGTGGGGCAGGCCGTCGGGGTGTGGTGGACCGTCGCGATCCTGATCGCGGACTCGGTGCTCGGCTCGCTGCTCATGCGCACCCAGGGCCGGACGGTCTGGCGTCGCTTCAACCAGGCGCTCCAGAGCGGCCGGGTCCCGGCCACCGAGGTGCTCGACGGCGGCCTCGTGATCTTCGGCGGCGCGTGCCTGCTCACCCCGGGCTTCCTCACCGACCTGCTCGGCCTCCTTCTGCTCCTGCCGCCGACCCGGGCGGTCGTGCGCCGGCTGCTCGTCCGCCGCTTCGCCCTGCGCATGGTGGACGAGATGGCGCGCGGCGCGTCCCGGCCGGCCTCAGACGTGGTCGACGCGACCGCCCACGAGGTCCCCGAGCGGCGCTTCGAGCGATGATCGTCGGCCCCGAGCTGGAGACGGTGCAGGGGCGCGGTGACGAGACCGACGCGGTGACCTTCTCGTGGGCGGACGTGACCGCCGGGCTCTACGGGCTCGCGCGGCTGGGGCTCTCCGGCGAGGGTCCCGAGCGCCGGGGCTCGGCGCTCGCGGTGCTCTTCTCGGAGCGGGAGCCGGTCGCGGCGATCGCCGAGGGCGACGTCGAGGTCGCCCCCGACGCAGCCTGGGCGGCGCTCGCCCTGCCCGGTCTCGGCGCCTCGGTGGACGCGCCCCTCGAGCGCTGGAGCGTCCGGATGGCGGGCGAGACCCACGGCTGGGCCCTCACCTTCGAGGCGGCCTCACCGCCCGCGGGCCACGCCCCCGTGGGCGGGATGGCCGGCTACGAGCAGCTCTGCCGCGTCACCGGCCAGGTCACCCTGGCGGGCGGAGAGGTGCGGACGGTGACGGGCGCGGGGCAGCGCGGGCACGGGTGGGGGCTGCCGGACTGGCGGCGGCTCGGGGCCGTGCACACCGTCTCGGCCTGGCTCGACGACGATCACGGCGTCGCGCTCACCTCCGCCCGCGCCGCCGGCGGCAAGGGCCACGACGGCGACGAGCGCTGGGGCGCGCTGCTCACCGGCGACGGGACGATCGAGCTGGCCGACCCCCGGGTCTCGACCACCTACGACGGCGAGGGCCGCCAGCGCCGCGTGGGGCTCGAGCTCTGGGTGGACGAGGCGGAGGGCACCCACCCTCACCGTGCCGCGGGGACGCTGCTGTGCGGCTCCTCGCTCGAGCTCGGGCAGCTGCGACTCGACTGCGCGTTCATGCGCTGGACGATGGAGGGCGGCGTCGGCGTCGGGCGCTACGACGTGCTGCGCCGAGCCGGCTGATGGACTGGGGCGACGGGACCTACGAGCTCACCGCGGCCGCGCTCGCACCGGTGTCGGAGCTCGTCGTGGAGGTCGCCGGCGTCACGGCCGGCCAGCGCATCCTGGACGTCGCCTGCGGCACCGGCAACGCGGCCCTGGCAGCTGCCGCGCGGGGCGCGCGAGTCACCGGGCTCGACGCCGCTCCTCGCCTCGTGTCCGTGGCCGCCGAGCGCGCGCAAGCGGCCGGCGTCCACGCGGACTGGGTGGTCGGCGACGCGATGGCTCTCCCGTTCGAGGACGATGCGTTCGATGCGGCCGTGTCGGTCTTCGGCGTCATCTTCGCCCCCGACGCGGCGCGGGCCGCCGCGGAGCTCGAGCGGGTCGTGCGCCCGGGCGGAGTGATCATCGTCACGAGCTGGGTCGGCCGCGGACCGCTCGCCGAGGTCCTGCGAGCCACCCGCCGGGCGATCCAGGCCGCACGCGACGACCAACCGCCGGAGGCCGACCCGATCGACTGGGGCGAGGCGGACACGGTGGCGGGCCTGTTCGGCTCCTCGTCGCTGACCGCCCAGGAACACGGCCTCGAGTTCCGCGCCGCCTCCCCTGCCGCGTGGGTTCAGGAGCAGCTCGAGCACCATCCCGCCTGGCGCTCGACCGCGGCGCGGCTCCCGACCGACCGCATGAGCGCCCTGACCGACGAGATCACCACCATCCTCACGGCCGCGAGCACGGATCCGGGCGAGATGCGGGTGACAAGTCCCTATCTCGTCCTCCGCGCGGAGCGTGGCGAGAACCCTGAGGCAACACCAGCTGGGTAGGAATCGGCTCCGGCTCCGCCCGGTTGCCCGGGGTCCTTCCCCCCGAAAAGCGCTCTCCAGCGCTAAGCGGCGAACGCGAGGCAACCGTGTCCGGAACCCGCCGTTTGTGATCAGCAGCGGTCGCCCAGCGACCGCTAGCTATCAGTTCTCCGACCCCAGCCGGTCCCAGCAGTAGAGCTCCAGGCACTCGACCGCGAGCTCCTCGCACCGGCCGCGCGAGAGCCAGGGCAGCACCATCTCGAGCGTCTGCTCCTCGGCGCAGCCCGCCTCGAAGGCCTCCTCGCCGCGGAAGCCCGCCGCGATCCGCAGCGCCTCGCGCCGGTTCTCGCCCAGCGCCGGGAACGCGTTGACCAGGAACTCCTTGTTGGCCACGGGATGGCCGACCTCGAGCGAGGCGTGCCAGGCGGCGAGCATCGACAGGTCGTGCTCGTCGAGGTCGTCGACCGCCTTGGCGTAGTGGGACGCGAGCTCGCCCTCCGGGATCTCGTCCACCCACGCGCGGACGAGCTCCCCCAGTAACTGACGCCGCGCCTCGCGCCCGACCGACTCCACCATCACGCGGATGGCGTCCTGCGGCTCGATGAAGCACAGTGGCATGCGGGCACGGTAGGCGAGCCGTCGGACGGATCCGCGCCCGCGCGGGTTTCCCCTCCCGGACCCAGCGGTAGGCGTCCCGGGAGTGACCCTGACCCAGAGGAGGACGACGCATGTTCAGTGAGGAGCAGGCCGCGGAGCTGCGGGGGCTGACGCTGCTCGACGCGTCCGAGCAGGAGGTCGGCGAGATCGACGAGGTCTACCTCATCCCGGCCGACGACCAGGCCGCGTTCGCGTCGGTCGCGGTGGGCGAGCGGCGGGTGCTGGTCCCGCTCGACGAGGCGGACCTGGGCGAGGGCGTGGTCACCGCGCGCTACGACCACGAGATGATCGTCGAGGCGCCGGAGCCGAGCGGCGAGGCGGTCGACCCGAAGCTCGAGGAGGCGGTCTACGCCCATTACGGGATCTCCGACGCCACGATCCGCGACGACTCGGGCTTCTCCTCCGCCGCGCCCACCGCCCGGCGGCAGGGCAGCTCGGACGACCCGCGCGGCGAGACCGGCGCCGACGACGCGAGCCAGGGGCACCCCTAGGCCGGGCACCCTACGGGCCGGCCACCCGTAGGCTGGAGGCCATGCCCGAGCCCTTCGACCTCGTCATCGTCGGGATGGGCTCGGCCGGGATCGTGGCGGCGGAGTTCGCCGCCTCGCTTCCGATCCGGGTCGCCGCCGTGGAGCGCGACCGGGTCGGCGGCGACTGCCTGTGGACGGGCTGCGTGCCCTCCAAGGCCCTCCTCGCCGCCGGCCGCGCGGCCCACGTCATCCGCACCGCCGACCGTTACGGGCTCCCGGCCGGCGAGCCGGAGATCGACACGGGGAGGGTGTTCGACCACATCCGCGGCGTCCAGGCGCAGATCGCGAGCACCGACGACGCGCCCGAGCGGTTCGAGGCGCTCGGCGTCGACGTCCGGGTGGGCGCCGCCGCCCGCCTCGACGGCCCGCACCGCGTCCGCGTCGGCGACGACGTGCTCGACGCCCGCCGCGTCCTCCTCTGCCCGGGCTCGACGCCGGCGGTGCCGCCGGTCGACGGGCTCGCGGACGTCGGCTACCTGACGAGCGAGTCGGTCTGGGAGATCCCGCGGGCGCCCGCCTCGCTGCTGATCCTGGGCGGCGGTCCGATCGCGGTCGAGATGGCGCAGGGCTTCGGCCGGCTCGGCGTCGAGGTGACCCTCCTCGAGCTGGCCGACCGGCTGCTGGCCCGCGAGGAGCCCGAGCTGGCCGCCCGGCTCACCGACCGCCTGCGCGAGGAGGGGATCCGGATCGAGGTCGGCGCACGGATCGAGCGCGCGAGCCGCGGGGAGGCGGGCGAGAAGGTCCTCCACGCCGGGGAGCGGAGCTGGCGCGCCGAGGAGATCGTCGTCGCCACCGGGCGGCGCCCGCAGACGGGCGGGCTCGGCCTGGAGACGGTCGGCCTCGCGGCCGGCCCGGCGGGCACGCTCGCCGTCGACGACCGCTCGCGCACCCGGCATCCCTGGCTC
>CALMNS010000496.1 GCA_937871635.1 uncultured Solirubrobacter sp. | reverse complement strand
GCGCGGCGGCGCTCGCGGCCAGGGCGGCGGCGCCGGCGGCGAGGGTCTGGCGACGGGTCAGGGCCATGTCAGGGGGTGAACACGAAAGCTCGCACAAAGGATCGGTTCGGCAGCGGACGCCGGCGGCTCGAAGCCGGGGCGCGTCGTCTCAGACGGGCGCTCAGGCGCAGGCGGGGCACGCGCCCCGCAGGACCACGTCGTGGGCCTCGACCCGGTACCCGAGCCGCTCGCCGAGCCCGTCGATCAGGCGCTCGAGCTCGGCGTCCTCGAAGGCGCTCATACGGCCGCAACGATCGCAGATGGCGTGGTGGTGGTGCTCGCCGCTCGCGTAGGCCGGCTCATAGCAGGCGGTCCCGTCGACGTCCATGCGGTGCACGAGCTTGAGGTGGGTGAGCACGTCGAGGGCGCGGTAGACCGAGGCGAGGCCCACCGCGCGGTCCTGCTCGCGCAGCCGGTCGTGGATGGCCTGGGCGCTGAGCACGCAGTGCTGGTCGGAGAGCAGGCCGAGCACCGCGCCGCGCGCCCCGCCGGCCCGGTGGCCGGCCCGCGCGAGCTCCCGCCGGGCGTGGTCGACCCAGGGTTCGGTCACCGACATGGGGAAGGAGTCTAGGCTCCGCGCCGTGCTGGCCGCCATCCCGAGCCCGGGCTCGAACGGCTTCGAGCTCGGGCCGCTCGACGTCCGCTACTACGGGCTCGCCTACGTCGTCGCGGTCATCGCCGCGGTGCTCGTATCCGGGCACCGCTGGGCGGACCGGGGGGGCGACCGGCGGGTGGCGGAGGACGTCGCGGTGTGGGGCTTCCCCGCCGGGTTGATCGGCGGGCGCCTCTACTTCGTGCTGACGAGCTGGGAGGAGGTGCCCGACGAGTGGTGGGGCGTCTTCGCGATCTGGGAGGGCGGCCTCGGGCTGCCGGGCGGCATCGCGGCCGGCGTCCTGGTCGGCATCTACCGGCTGCGCAAGCTGGGGATCGACGTGCCGGCCTTCCTCGACTGCGCCGCGCCGGGGCTGCTCGTCGCCCAGGCCATCGGCCGGGTGGGCAACTGGTTCAACCAGGAGCTCTTCGGGCGCCCGACCGACCTGCCCTGGGCGCTCGAGATCGACCCGGACAACCGCCCGGCCCGCTACGCCGACGAGGCCACCTTCCACCCGACCTTCCTCTACGAGATCCTCTGGGACCTCGGCCTCGCCGCCGCGCTGATCTGGCTCGGGCACCACGCCCGGATTCGGCCGCCCGGGCTCTTCGCCCTCTACCTGGCCGGCTACGCGGCGTTCCGGATCTTCAACGAGACCCTGCGGGTGGATCCCGCGAACGAGATCCTCGGCCTGCGGCTCAACATCGTGGTCATGGGCCTGGTGC
>CALMNS010000495.1 GCA_937871635.1 uncultured Solirubrobacter sp. | reverse complement strand
GGCTTCGGCTCGGTGGCGGACGCCTACGGCGCGGGCTGGCGACGCTACCTGGACCGCCTGCCCCGGCCCCGGAGCCTGACCACCCCCGCGCTGCGCGCGCAGTACGAGACCTCGCTGCTGGTCCTCGCCGCCTCCGAGGACAAGACCTACCGCGGCGCGTCGATCGCCTCGCCCTCGATGCCCTGGGCGTGGGGGCAGCTCACCGTCGAGCGCGACCGGCCCTCGGGGCCCTACCACCTCGTCTGGTCGCGCGACCTCTACCAGGTCTCGACGGCCCAGCTCGCCGCGGGCGACCGGGCCGCCGCGCTGCGCAACCTGGACTTCCTGCTCTTCCGCCAGCAGAAGCGCGACGGCTCCTTCCCGCAGAACTCCACCGTCGAGGGCCGCGAGCGCTGGACGGAGCTCCAGCTCGACCAGGTCGGGTTCCCGCTCGTGCTCGCCTGGCAGCTCGGCGCCGCCGACCCGCGCCGCTGGGCGCGGCTCAAGCGCGCCGCGGACTTCCTCGCTCGCACGGGTCCTCGAACCGGGCAGGAGCGCTGGGAGAACCAGTCGGGCTGGTCGCCGGCCACCATCGCCGCGGAGGTCGCCGGGCTGGTCTGCGCCGCCGACCTGGCCCGCCGCAACGGCGACCCGGCGTCGGCGGCCCGCTACGAGCGCATCGCCGACGGCTGGGCCGCGGGCGTCGAGCGCTGGACGGCGACGCGCACGGGCCCGTGGTCGGTCGAGCCCTACTACCTGCGGATCACCAAGCGGCGCGACCCCGACCGCGCGACGCACTACGACGTCGGCGACTCCGGCTCGGACCGGACCGACCAGCGCGCCGAGGTCGACCCCAGCTTCCTCGAGCTCGTCCGCCTCGGCCTGCGTCGCCACGACCATCCGGTCGTCCTCAACACCCTCGGGGTGGTGGACGCCAAGCTCCGCGTGCAGACCCCGAACGGGCCCTTCTGGCACCGGTTCACCTCCGACGGCTACGGGGAGGAGCGCGACGGCTCGCCCTGGGACGTCAACGAGCCCAACACGTTCCGGACGCTCGGCCGGCTGTGGCCGATCTTCGCCGGCGAGCGCGGGGAGTACGAGCTGCTCGCGGGGCGGCCGGCGGCGTCCTACCTGGCCGCCATGGCCGCCACCGCTAACGACGGCGGGATGATCGCCGAGCAGGTCTGGGACGGGCGGCCGCCGACCGGCCGGGGCGGTCGGCGGGCGGGAGAAGGCACCCAGTCCGCCACGCCGCTGGCCTGGTCGCACGCCCAGTTCGTCCGCCTCGCGTGGTCCCTCGACGCCGGGCGGCCCGTGGAGACGCCCGCCATCGTCGCCCGGCGCTACGCGGGCTGAAGCTCGTAGGCCTCGGCGAGCTCGGGGTCGCGCTCGGCGAGCATCTCGGCCAGGTCGACCATCACGCGGCACTGCTTCCAGGTGGCGTCGTCCTGCATCTTGCCGTCGATCATGTGCACCCCGCGGCCGTCGGGGATCGCCTCGATGACCTTCTTGGCGAAGCGGACCTCCTCCGGGTCGGGAGAGAAGACGCGCTTGGCGATCTCGATCTGCACCGGGTGGAGCGTCCAGGTGCCGACGCAGCCGAGCAGGAAGGCGGCGCGGAACTGGGTCTCGCAGCCCTCGACGTCCTTGATGTCCCCGTAGGGGCCGTAGAACGGGAGGATCCCGGCACCGGCGCAGGCGTCGACCATGCGCGCGACGGTGTAGTGCCAGGGATCCTGCTGGTAGCTCGGGCGCGCGGCCTCCGGGTCGTCGGCCGACGGGTCGGCGATCGTCCGGTAGCCCGGGTGGCCGCCGCCGACGCGCGTCGTCTTCATCCGGCGCGACGCGGCCAGGTCGGCCGGGCCGAGCGAGATCCCCTGCATCCGCGGGGAGGCGGTGGCGATCGCCTCGACGTTGGTCATCCCGAGGGCGGTCTCGAGGATCGCGTGGACGAGGATCGGGCGGTCGAGCCCGGCGCGCGCCTCGAGCTGGGCCAGGAGGCGGTCGACGTAGTGGATGTCCTCCGCGCCCTCGACCTTCGGGACCATGATCACGTCGAGCTTGTCGCCGATCTCGCCCACCAGGGTCTCGAGCTCGCCGAGGATCCAGGGGGACTCGAGCGCGTTGACGCGGGTCCACAGCGCGGTCGTCCCCAGGTCGGCCCCCTTGCCGACCTCGACGAGACCGGCGAGGGCGGCGTCCTTGCGGTCGACCGGGATCGCGTCCTCGAGGTTGCCGAGCAGGATGTCGGCGCTCTGCGCCATCTGCGGGACCCGCGCGACGAGCTTCTCGTTCGACGGGTCGAAGAAGTGGATCGAGCGCGACGGCGTCAGCGGGATCTCGGTGAGCGGGTCGGGCGCGCCGATGGCCAGGGGCTTGAAGAAGGCTCGAGGGTTGCGCATGGCGTGAACCTAGTAGGGCGCGGCGAGGTCGGGGAACATGGGGAAGTGCCGGACGTTATGCGTCCAGAGCTCCGCGCCCAGGAGCGTCGCCGTGGCGGCGATCACGTAGTCAACCGGATCGATGCCCGAGTGCGAGCGACCCCACTGGCGCGCATAGTCCGAAGCGAGGTCGGCGACGTCCTCCATGACCGGGAACCAGTCCATGAGGTCGAAGAGCGCCCGGAGCGCGGGATCCCCTCGCTCGAGCGCTCCGACCGTCAGCTCGATCTTCGACAGGACGGAGCAGACCATTCGCCGATCGGCCGACTCGGCCGCGAGCAGCAGCTCGGTCGCCCGCGGCTCGTCCCGAAGATGGTCGATGAGGACGGACGAGTCGACGACGACCGTCATGCCCCGAGTTTCCGGAGCCTGGCAGCGACGCCCGGCCGCATGCGCTCGACGAACTCGGCTCCGGTGTCCGGGTACTCCGGCCACGCACCGGCGGTATCGCGGAGGATGCGCAGTCGCTCCTCCTTGGTCGGCCGTCCCTGCTCACGATCCAGGGCCCGTCGGATGATCTCGGCGACCGAGAGGCCGGTGGTCGCGGACCGGTGCCGGAGGCTCTCGTACTGGTCGTCACGGAGCGTGATCTGCATGCGGTGCGCCATGATGTAAGCCTACATCGCTTCCTCCCTCAGCCCTGGAGAGCCACCCATGTCCGACGTCGAGACCCAGCAGGCCGCCCGCGAGGCGAGCGGCGCCCATCCCTACGGCCGCTATCTCGAGGAGTTCGAGGTCGGTGCCGTCTACAAGCACTGGCCGGCCAAGACGGTGACCGAGTCCGACGACCACCTGTTCTGCCTGATCACGATGAACCACCACCCGCTGCACCTCAACGACGTCTACGCCAAGGCGTCCCAGCAGGGGCGCAACGTGGTGGTCGGGCCGCTGGTCTACTCGCTCGCGCTCGGCATGTCCGTCTCCGACGTCTCCGGCAAGGCGATCGCCAACCTGGCCACGGAGGAGCTCAAGCACCCCGCGCCGGTCTTCCACGGCGACACGCTGTTCGTCGAGTCCGAGGTGCTCGAGAAGCGCGAGTCCAAGACGAAGCAGGACCGCGGGACGGTCAAGGTCCACACCCGCGTGCTCAACCAGGACGGCGTCCTGGTCGCCGAGTTCAAGCGCCTGGTGCTGGTCCCGCGGCGCCCCTGAGCGCCGCGGTCTCGTAGGGCGCGAGGGTCAGGGCGCGCGGCTCGGCGCCCGGCGCCTCGAGCCGGACCGCCTGCGCCTCGGGGCGCAGGTTCGCGACCAGCAGGAGGTCGCCGACGGCGAGCGCCGCGACCTCGAGC
>CALMNS010000494.1 GCA_937871635.1 uncultured Solirubrobacter sp. | reverse complement strand
GCACCGAGCGGCAGCGCGGGAGGTGCAGGGCGGTGCGGGCCGGGAGGCCCGCGAGCCCGGCGAGGCCCCGCAGCCGGGCCGCGCGGCTCGTCGCCTCGAGCAGCCGCGACCCGTCTCCGAGCTCCCGGGCGGGAAGGCCGTCGAGGCGCCTGGAGGCTTCGGGCATGCTCGTATCATGGAGGGCGAGTGGCGATCGCCGAGCAGATCCAGACCGACGTGAAGTCCGCGATGAAGGCGGGCGAGCGCGATCGCGTCTCGGCCCTGCGGCTCGTGCTCTCGGAGCTGCAGAAGGCGGCCAAGGACGGCGAGGGATCCGACGAGCTGGCCGTCCTGCGCCGCGAGCGCAAGCGCCGCCGGGAGTCCGAGACGGCGTACCGCGACGCGGGCCGCGGTGACCTGGCCGAGCGCGAGGCCTACGAGGCGGCCACCATCGAGGGCTACCTCCCCGCCGAGCTCTCCGACGCCGAGCTCGAGGCGCTCCTGAACTCCGCCATCGCCGCCACCGGGGCCACCGGGCCGCGCGACATGGGCGGGGTCATGAAGCACGTGATGGCCGCCGCGGGCGGCCGGGCGGACGGCAAGCGCGTCTCCGCCCTCGCCCGGGAACGGCTCCACTAGGTGGCCCGCCGCCAGATCGAGCTCTCCAACGCGGTGGCCGCCGAGCTGGCCGGCGCCGAGGACCGGATGCTGCGCGAGCTCGAGCAGCGCGTGGGGTCCGACCTGTTCCTGCGCGGCAACGTGGTGACGCTCGACGGCGACGCCGAGGCGGTGGCCGCGGCGGCGACGGTCATCCGCGAGCTCTCCGAGCTCGTCGAGCGCGGCCACGAGGTGGACCAGGCCCTGCTCGACACGGTCGCGCGGGTGCTCGACCAGGCCGAGTCGCCGAGCCGCGTGGTCGACGACGTGATCTGGCGCCACCGCTCGCTGCGCGTCGCCCCCAAGTCGGTCAACCAGAAGCGCTACGTCGACGCCATCCGCTCGAGCACCGTCACCTTCGGCGTCGGGCCGGCCGGCACCGGCAAGACCTTCCTGGCCATGGCGATGGCCACCGCCGCGCTCGCCCGTCGCGAGGTCAACCGCATCATCCTCACCCGCCCGGCGGTCGAGGCCGGCGAGCGCCTCGGGTTCCTGCCCGGCGACTTGATGGCCAAGGTGGACCCCTACCTGCGGCCGCTGTTCGACGCGATGAACGACATGATGGACCCCGAGCGCGTGACGGCGCACATGGAGAAGGGGGTCATCGAGGTGGCGCCGCTCGCGTTCATGCGCGGCCGGACGCTCAACGACTCCTTCATCATCCTCGACGAGGCGCAGAACACCACGCCAGAGCAGATGAAGATGTTCCTCACCCGGCTCGGATTCGGCTCGCGCATGGTGGTCACCGGGGACATCACCCAGGTCGACCTGCCGCGCGAGCAGCGCTCCGGCCTCGTGGTGGTGGGGGACATCCTGAGCGGGGTCGACGACGTCTCGTTCGTGCGCTTCGGCGGCGAGGACGTGGTCCGTCACAAGCTCGTGCAGCGCATCGTCGCGGCCTACGCCGAGCACGACGAGGGGGCGGCGACGGAGCTGCGGGCCGCCCGCCCCTCGCGCGGTGCCTGAGGACCCGGGCCAGGCCCGGCCGCCGCGCGCGCTGGACCTCGACGTCGTCGGCGACGCGCTCGACGAGGAGGAGGTCCACCGGCTGGCCGCCCTCTCGCTCGCCTCGGCGGGGGTGGAGGACGGCCACCTCGCCGTCGAGTTCGTCGCCGCCGAGCGGATCGCCGAGCTCAACCGCGAGCACCGTGGCAAGGACGGCCCCACCGACGTCCTCTCCTTCCCGGTCGACGGCGCCGATCCGGTCCCCGGGACCCGCGAGCTCGGCGACGTCGTGATCTGCCCCGAGCAGACGCACGACCTCGCCGAGGCGGTCGTCCACGGCTGCCTGCACCTGGTGGGCATGGACCACGAGACCGACCAGGGCGAGATGCTGGCGCTGCAGCGCGAGATCCTCTCCTGGTGACCGGGCCCGCCGACCCGCCCCCGCGGACGCGCGCGGGCTTCGTCTCGCTGGCCGGGCGCCCGAACGTCGGCAAGTCCACCCTGGTCAACGCGATCGTCGGCCACAAGGTGGCCATCGTCTCCGACAAGCCGCAGACCACCCGCCGGGCGATCCGCGGCGTGGCCACCCACGTCGCCGACGACGTGGGCTGGCAGCTCGTGCTCACCGACCTCCCCGGCGTGCAGCGCCCGCGCGACGCGCTGACCGAGCGCATGCAGCGGCGGGTGGAGTCCGAGCTGGCCGACGCCGACGCCGCGCTGCTGCTCCTCAACGGCGAGCAGGGGGTGGGCGGGCCGGGCGATCGCTTCATCGCCGCCGCCCTGGCGAGCGCGAGCGTGCCGGTGGTCGTCGCCGTCAACAAGGTGGACCGCCTCAACCACACGCGGCTCGTCGAGGCGCTCCAGTCGGCGGCCGACCTCGGCCTCGACGCGGAGGTCTTCCCGATCTCCGCGCGGACGGGGAAGGGGGTGCCCCGGCTCCTCGAGGAGCTGACCGGCCTCCTCCCCGAGAGCCCGTTCTTCTTCCCGCCCGAGGACCGCTCCGACCAGTCCGAGCGCGTCATGCTCGCCGAGCTCGTGCGCGAGCAGGTCCTGCGCCGGACCCGGCAGGAGGTCCCGCACGCGGTCGAGGTGCAGGTCGAGGAGGTCCTCGAGGAGGACCACGAGGGGGAGGGGCTGATCACCGTCCGCGCCCTCCTGTGGACGGAGACCGAGAGCCAGAAGGGGATCCTGATCGGCAAGGGCGGGGCGATGATCAAGGCGATCGGGACCGCCTCGCGCAAGGAGCTCGAGCGCGAGCTCGGCGCCCGCGTCCACCTCGAGCTGTCCGTCCGCGTGCGGCGCTCCTGGCGCGCCGACGATGCCCTGCTCGACCGCCTGGGGATCTGACCGGCGGTCAGAGACCGCGGGCGAGCTCGCGCGCGAGGCGCTGCCAGGCGGCGAGTCCGACGTCCGGGGCGAACAGGAACGGCAGGGTGAGGACCGGGGTCCCGTCGGCCACCTCGGCGCGCAGGCGGCGCAGGTGCGCCCGCTGGGCGCGGGCGCGCGCCGCCTCGGCC
>CALMNS010000493.1 GCA_937871635.1 uncultured Solirubrobacter sp. | reverse complement strand
GCCCTCCATGAGCGCGACGCTCTCGCGCGTCCGGTCGACGACCGCCTCGGCGAGCCGCGACCGGCGCGAGGGCCGGCGCCTGGGGGCCCACCCGGCCTCGTCGGCGCCGGCGGGGGCGGGCACCTCGTCGAGGAGCAGCGAGACCAGCTCGACGGCGGCCATCCCGTCGACCATGCAGTGGTGGGCCTTGCCGACCATCCCGATCGAGCCGTCGGCGAGCTCGTCGGCGATGTGCAGCTCCCACAGCGGCCGATCGCGCGCGAGCGGCTCGGAGAGCACCGCGCGCATGACCGACCCGAAGTCGGTCCCGGGCGCGCGGCGGATGTGGTGGCTCGGGTCGAAGCGGTCGTCGTCGATCCACACCGGGTCGTGGACCTCGAGCGGCACCGCGACCAGGCGCTGGCGGTAGCGCGGCGCGCGGGGGAGGCGGCCGACGATGTGGTCGCGGATGACCTCGAAGTCAACCCCGTCCGCGCGCGCGAAGCGCGCCACCCACCCCACGTGCATGTGGGCGTTGCGCGACTCGATGTCGAGGAACGACCGGTCGAACGCCGAAAGCCGCCGCGGCGCCATGGCCTTAGGCGACCCGGGGACCGACGTCGAGGGAGCCTGACTCGCAGACGTCGTCCTGGTCCATCGGTGCTCCACCCCGTTCGGTCGCCGTGCCCGCCGCTCGAGGAGCGGCTGCCCGTGAGCTAACCACATCCTCCGCGGGCGAAACCGGTCCTCAGAAGACGGGGACTTCGGTGTAGGTGCCCCAGACGTCCTGCAGGGCGTGCACGATTTCCCCTTCGGTGGCGTGCGCGCGGGCGGCGTCGAGCAGCGGCGGCATGAGGTTCGCGTCGGTCGTGGCCGCCGCCCGCAGGGCGGTCAGCGTCGCCTCGACGGCCCGGCCATCGCGCGCCGCCTTGACGGCCTGGACGCGGTCGATCTGCTTGCGCTCGAGCGCGGGGTCCATGCGCCAGGTGGCGATCTCGCCGTCGCCGCCCTCGGTGAAGTCGTTGACGCCGACCAGGATCCGCTGGTGGGAGTCGTACTCGGCCTGGAGCTGGAAGGCCGCGTCGGCGATCTCGCGCTGGGGGTAGTTCGCCTTCACCGCCTCCACCATCCCGCCGAGCTCGTCGATCTTGGCGAAGTAGCCGTACGCCTGGCGCTCCATCTCGTCCGTGAGCGCTTCGACGAAGTAGGAGCCGCCCAGCGGGTCGATCGTGTTCGTCACGCCCGTCTCGTGGGCGATGACCTGCTGGGTGCGCACCGCGATCCGCACCGCCTCCTCCGACGGCAGCGCGAGCGCCTCGTCGTAGGAGTTCGTGTGGAGCGACTGGGTCCCGCCCAGGACGCCGGCCAGCGCCTCGATCGCCGTGCGGGTGATGTTGTTGAGCGGCTGCTGGGCGGTGAGCGACACCCCGGCGGTCTGGGTGTGGAAGCGCATGAGCCACGACTTCGGATCCTGCGCGCCGAAGGTGTCGCGCAGCTCGCGCGCCCAGATCCGCCGCGCCGCCCGGTACTTGGCGATCTCCTCGAAGAAGTCGATCTGCGCGTTGAAGAAGAACGACAGCCGCGGGGCGAAGGAGTCGACGTCGAGGCCGCGGGCCACGGCCTGCTCGACGTAGGTCAGCCCGTCCTTGAGCGTGAAGGCGAGCTCCTGGGCGGCCGTCGACCCGGCCTCGCGGATGTGGTAGCCGGAGATGGAGACGGGGTGCCAGCGCGGCATCTGCGTCGAGCACCACTCGACCATGTCGCCGAGCAGCCGCATCGCCGGGTCGACCGGGAAGCACCACTCCTTCTGGGCGATGTACTCCTTGAGGATGTCCGCCTGGATCGTACCGCCGAGGCGGTGGGCCGGCACCCCCTTCGCCTCGGCCGCCACGACGTAGTAGGCCATCATGATCGCGGCCGGGGCGTTGATGGTCATCGACACGGAGACCTCGCCGACGTCGATGCCCTGGAACAGCGTCTCCATGTCGTCGACGGTGTCGACGGCGACGCCCTCGCGCCCCACCTCGCCCTCCGAGCGGGGGTGGTCGGAGTCGTGTCCCATGAGCGAGGGCATGTCGAACGCGGTCGAGAGGCCCGTCTGCCCGTGGTCGAGGAGGTAGCGGAAGCGCTCGTTGGTCTCCTCCGGCGTCCCGAAGCCGGCGAACTGGCGCAGGGTCCACAGCCGCCCGCGGTACATGCTCGGGTAGACGCCGCGGGTGAACGGATACTCGCCCGGCAGGCCGATCTCCTCCGGCTCGGGGAGGTCGTCCTCGGTGTAGAGCGGCCGGATCACCTCGCCCGACAGGGTCGTGAACGGGGCGTCGCGCGCCGGCGTGGCCGCGTAGCGCTCGCGCCAGCGGTCGAGGTCCTCGCGGAGTGTGGTGGCCGGGCTCATCGCGTGACGTCCTCTCCTGCCCAACGGGGGGGTTGATGGTAACGCCGACCCGCTGCGCACCCCGCCCTGCGAGCGGGGTGGTGGCGGGTGCGCGACGACGAGCCGGAGCCCGGCGTCGTAGGCGGGCAGCGACCGCAGGTGCCCGAACTCACTGTCCCAGGCGCCGCTGTCGAGGTCCTCGCGCAGTGCTCTCGCGATCCGCTCCTGCTCGGCCTCGGACAGCCGCGCGAAGCCGCTGGTGGCCGCCCGCGCGGCCGGGTCGAGGACGGCCTCGGGGTGGCTCCAGAAGCTCATCAGGAAGCCGTCCGTGCAGTCGGCCGGGACCGGAACGGCCTCGACCGTGGCGCCGCCGAGCCAGGCGGCGATCCGCTGCGGGGACGGGAAGTGGGCGGCGTCCCAGGCGGCGATCTCGGGCGCGTAGCGGCTCGCCAGCCAGCCCCGGTTGGCCACCTCCGTGTCGCAGGTGAGGACCACGACCGGGCCGGTGGCCACGCGACGGAGCTCGGCGAGTCCCCGCCCGGGGTCGGACCAGTGGTGGACGGTGAGGACGGCCAGCGCGGCGTCGAAGGCGCCGGTGACGAACGGAAGCGACTCGGCGCGACCCAAGATCGCGGGAGCCAGCTCCCGCGGCCGCTGGCCGATCATGACCTCGCTCGGCTCGACGGCCAGGACGGTCCGCCCGCGCGGCTCGTAGGCGCCGGTGCCGGCCCCGACGTTGAGCACGGTCCGCGCGCTCTCGAGGGCGGCCTCGAGCCGGGCGGCGATGCGCGGGTCGGGGCGGCGGCGGTGGGCGTAGCCCTGCCCGATCTCGTCGTAGAGCGGCATCGTCGTCATCTGTCCTTGAGTGCGCGGGAGCGGGACGGGCCACGACCTCAATGCAGACGAGCCAGCTCAGTCTCCCCTGGCCACCGGGGGCTCGAGGAGGACAGGGTCACCGCCGCGCGCCGCGCCGGGCGCGACAACGGTCCCGTACACGCCCAGGCAGGCCTCCCGGTTGCGGGCGATCGCCCGCAGGACCGCCGGGTCGCGCTCCGTCGTTTCCGGGTCGACGTTGACCACGACGCACCGCTGGTCGCGCCGGTCGACGCGCATCCGGACCGAGCCCAGCCGCAGGGTGGCCCCGACCCAGCCGTCCTCGGGGTAGGCGTCGTCCCCGCTCGGCTCGACGAGGAGGTTGGCACGGAAGCGGCGGACGTCGAGCGCCGCTCCGACCAGGCCGCCGAGGTCGGCGATCGTGCGCGTCGTGATGAGCGACAGCGGGGCGGCGTCGAACAGGCCGCGGTCGAGCTTGAGCAGCCGCGCGCGGCCTCCGAGCTCGTCGAGCAGCGCCGGGTCGTCGACGGCGAGCGCCCCTCCCGCCGGGGTGTGCACCACGGCCGGCGAGTGGTCGGGCCGCGACGGCTCGACGAGCTCCGGCCGGTAGCGCGCCATCTCCGGGCGCTCGCGGATCGTCAGGTAGGGGAAGCCGCTGCGCTGCAGGCCGTCGCGGACGAACGCCCAACGGCGGTCTCCCGACACGCCGTGCCACGACACCTCCGCCGCGCCGAGCGGCTCGCCGGCCATCGACTTGACGGGGTAGCGCCAGAGGCCCGCGACCCGTCCGACCTCCCGGCCGCGGTCGCCCGGACGATGTCGCTCCCCCGGCGTTCGGGTGACGCGGTCCATGCCGTCGCACCGTAGTCGACGGCCGGCGTTCAGCGCTCGATCATGAGCCTCGTCCGCGGCTCGCGCCGCGCGGCCGGCGCCGCCTCCCAGCCCACCGTCGCGCTCGCGACCCGCTCGGGGTGGAGCCGCCCGGCGGCGACGAGGTCGACGAGGGCGGGATGGCCGGCCGGTCAGGACCAGCCGGCGCACGCCGCTGCCGCGCGAGCCGCTAGGGCGTCAGCGCGAAGTGCGCCGTCCCGGCGTCGTCCTGCTGGGTGACCTCGCCGGCCTCCGTCAGCTGCGCGAGGTTGCTGTAGACGACAGCGCGGTTGATGCCTGTCGCCTTCGCGATGGCCGACGCCGGCGCCGGGCCCGACTCACGCAGGTGGGCGACGATCCGCTCGCGGTTCGCGCCGGGGCGTGACCGCTTGGCCCGGCTTGCCGCCGGCTTCGTCGGACGGGAGGCGCGGTTTCGCCGGGTGCCGGTGCGTCGCGCCGATCGCTTCGGCGGCGCGGGCCGGTCGGCTTGACCGAGGGCGGCGAGCGCCTGACGGAGCTGGTCGCGTTCGGCGGTCAGCTCGTCGACGCCGGCGAGCTGCGCGTCGATCTCGGAGATGCGCTCCCGGATCCTGTCGGTGATGTTGTCCAGTGGCGCGGGCATGGTGTGTCGGGACACTAACGCCCTCGGGCGTCGTCTGCCGGAAAACGGACTTGCATGGGGCCGGTCGGCCGCTCCCGCGGGCGGCGTCGTCGAGGAACTGCCGGAGGGCGATGGGGTCGGAGTGGAGCTACCACGACGCCGACCGGCGAGGAACTCACCGTTTTCCCGTCGCGGCCCGAGGGCAGCGAGGACGGCATGCACTCTGCCTCCGAAGGAGTCGACGGGACCGCGCCCGCCGTCGGACCCGTCCGGCTCGCGGACGCGCTGGGTTGGAGCAGCTCGGCGCTCGGCGCGCCGATGACGGTCGCGCCGCGACGGTTCCTGCGCGCCATCGGCGTCAGGGACGATCCCAAGGCCGTCGCGTGGACGCTCGGCGTCGGGGTCCGCGAGCACGTCGCGACGCTCAACATCGTCGCCAACCGGCAGCGGCGCATCGGGATGTGGTCCCGGGTCGCCGGCGACGCCATGGACCTCACGCTCCTCGCGGCCGCCTATCGCCACAAGCGCGAGGACGAGGCCCGGCTGTTCGGGGCGATGGGTGTGGTCGGCACCCTCCTCGCCGTCGATCTCTTCACCGCCGTCGGGCTGACGCGCGCGGACGGGGCGCACGTCTCGGACGGGAGCGGCAGCACCGGAGTGGGCGTCGAGCACGACACGGGCGGTGGGCACACGCGGGTTCGGACCGCGGTGACCATCCGCCGGCCCGAGGCGGAGGTCCGCGCCGCCTTCCGCGCCTTCGCGTGGACCGCGTTCGACCCGGCGGCGCTGGAGGCCTCCGGCGACGTGCGCTTCGAGCGCGCCCCGGGCAACCGCGGCACCGAGGTCCACCTCGACCACGAGCCCGTGGTCCGCGGTGGCGGGCTCGGGGCCGCGGCGGCGAAGGCCGTCGGCCAGGCCCCCGACCAGAAGATCCACGACGAGCTGCGGCGCTTCAAGTCGCTGACGGAGACCGGCGTCATCGCCCGCTCGGAGACCAGCCCGGAGGGGCCGTCGTCGGCCCGACAGATCCTGCACAAGCGACAGCCGGCCCAGCCGGTCGAAGGAGCCTGATGCGCGCCACCTGCTGGAGCGGACGCAACACCGTGCAGGTCGAGGAGGTGCCCGATCCGAAGCTGCTGACGGACCGCGACGCCATCGTGAAGATCACCTCGACGGCGATCTGCGGCTCCGACCTGCACCTGTACGACGGCTACGTGCCCTCGATGACGAAGGGCGACATCCTCGGGCACGAGTTCATGGGGGAGGTCGTCGAAATCGGCAGGGGCGTCGGGAACCTCGCGGTGGGCGACCGCGTCGTCGTGCCGTTCCCGATCGCCTGCGGCGGCTGCGGGATGTGCGCCAAGGGGCTGTTCTCCGTCTGCGAGAACGCGAACCCGAACGCCGGGATGGCCGAGAAGATGTGGGGCCACGCGACCGCCGGGATGTTCGGCTACTCCTCCCTGACCGGCGGCTACGCGGGCGGGCAGGCCGAGTACGCGCGTGTCCCCTACGCGGACGTCGGCCCGATCAAGATCGAGAACGACGACCTCACCGACGACCAGGTCCTGTTCCTGTCGGACATCTTTCCGACGGGTTACATGGGAGCCGAGCTCTGCGACATCCAGCCGGGCGACGTGGTCGCCGTCTGGGGCGCCGGGCCCGTCGGGCTGTTCGCGATCGCCAGCGCGATCCTGCTCGGCGCCGAGCGCGTGATCGCCATCGACCGCTTCGACTACCGCCTCGACAAGGCGCGCGAGGCGGGCGCCACCCACGTCGTCGACTACACGCAGGTCGACGTCCCCGTCGTGCTCAAGGAGCTGACGGGCGGGCGGGGCCCGGACGCGTGCATCGAGTGCGTCGGGATGGAGGCGCACCACTCGCACCCGATCGTCCACGGCTACGACCGCGTCAAGCAGGCGACGCGCCTGGAGACGGAGCGGCCGCACGCCGTCCGCGAGGCGATCCTCAGCTGCCGCGGGGGCGGGACGGTCGCCATCACCGGCGTCTTTGGCGGCTTCATGGACAAGTTCCCCATCGGCTCGATGATGAACCGGGGAATCACCATCCGGACGGGGCAGACGCCCGTCCACCGCTACATGCGACCGCTGCTCGAGCGCATCGAGAAGGGCGAGATCGACCCGAGCTTCGTCGTCTCGCACCACCTGGCGCTCGACGACGCGCCCAAGGGCTACGAGATGTTCAAGCACAAGCAGGACAACTGCACGAAGGTCGTGCTCAAGCCCTGACGCTTGAAAGTCGGCGGCGCGTAGGTACGGTTCCGCACAAGGCGTCGCGAGGCTGGCGCTCCGACACGCGGGGGTGGGGATGGCGTCAGCGTCCGCGGCGCAGGCAGAACCGCACCGAGCAAAGGCACGGCTGGTCTACCCAGGGCTCACCGTCCCGTTCATCCTGCTCGTCCTGTGCTTCGCGGCGTGGGGGTCGGCCGCCAACCTCACCGACGTGCTGGTCGGCGTGTTCCGGAGCATCTTCGACATGTCGAACTTCCAGTCGGCGCTGGTCCAGTTCGCCTACTACGGGGCCTACTTCTCCCTGGCCATCCCCGCGGCGCTGATCAACCGGCGCTTCGGCTACAAGACCGGCGTCCTCACCGGGCTCGGTCTGGCCGCCATCGGCGGGCTGCTGTTCATCCCCGCGAGCCAGGCGCTCGAGTACGGGTTCTTCCTCGCCGCCCTGTTCGTGCTCGCGGCCGGGCTCTCGATCCTCGAGACCTCCGCCAATCCCTTCGTGATCGCGATGGGTCCCGAGGAGAGCGCGACGCAGCGGCTCAACCTCGCGCAGTCGTTCAACCCGGTCGGCGCGAACGTCGGGGTCCTCCTCGGCGCGCTGCTGATCCTGCCCCAGATCACCTCGGAGACGTCGAAGACGATCATGAGCCCGGCCGAGCTGAAGGAGAGCCAGGAGTCCGACCTGGCGCTCGTGCTCGGTCCCTACCTCGGGATCGCGGCCGTGCTCGTCCTCATCTGGGTGCTCATCGCCTTCCGGAGGATGTCGACGCCGGTGGAGCAGAGCCAGGAGGTGGAGGGCGTCTCGAGCGGGGCGCTGAGCCGCCTCTGGGACAACAAGCTCTACCGCTACGGGGTCGCGGCGCAGTTCTTCAA
>CALMNS010000492.1 GCA_937871635.1 uncultured Solirubrobacter sp. | reverse complement strand
GCGCTGGGCCTTCGGCGCCTTCGCGACGGGCGCGCGCGAGGCCCTCGCCGGCGAGTGCGACGACCCCGCCGAGCTCGTCCGGGCGGTCGGCGACCGGCCCGTGGTCGCCCACGACGCCAAGGCGCTCGGCGTCGTCCCCGAGACGCTGGCCCACGACACGGAGATCGGCGCCTTCCTGCTCGATCCCGCCCGCCGCTCCTTCGTGCTCGACGAGCTGTGCGAGGAGCGCGGCATCGCGGTCGACGCCGAGGACCCGCAGGCCGCGCGCGCCGCGCTGACCCACGACCTCGCCGCCTGGCAGCGCGAGCTCATCCGCGAGCGCGGGCTCGAGGACCTCCTGACCGAGATCGAGCTGCCGCTGGTCCGCGTCCTGCGCTTCATGGAGGTGGCGGGCATCCGCCTGGACACGGCGCGCCTCGCGCGCGCCCGCGACCGCATCAAGGCCGACGCCGACCAGCTCGAGCGCGAGATCTGGGAGCTTGCGGGGGAGGAGTTCGTCATCGGCTCCCCGCAGCAGCTCGGGCACATCCTCTTCGAGAAGCTCGAGCTGTCGCGCAAGCGCCGCGGCAAGACGGGCTTCTCCACGGACGCCCGCGTCCTGCAGGCGATCCGCGACGAGCACCCGATCATCCCCAAGATCGAGCGCTTCCGCGAGCTCTCCAAGCTCGTGCAGACCTACCTCGACGCGCTGCCCAACTGGCTCGGCCCGGACGGGCGCCTGCACACGACGTTCCAGCAGATCGGCGCGGCGACGGGCCGGCTCTCCTCGATCGACCCCAACCTGCAGAACATCCCGATCCGGACGGAGACCGGGCGCGAGATCCGCGCCTGCTTCGTCCCGGAGGACGGCAAGCTGCTCCTGTCGGTCGACTACTCGCAGGTCGAGCTGCGGGTCCTCGCCCACATCGCCGGCGAGGACGTGCTCAAGGAGATCTTCCGGCGCGGGGAGGACGTCCACACGGAGACGGCGTCGGCGGTCTTCGACCTCCCCGCCGAGCAGCTCGACGCCGGGATGCGCTCCAAGGCCAAGATGGTCAACTACGGGATCGTCTACGGGCTGAGCGCCTACGGGCTCGCCGACCGGCTGCGCATCGAGCAGGAGGAGGCGCAGGAGTTCATCGACCGCTACCTCGAGCGCTTCCCGGCCGTCCGGCGCTTCATGGACGACGCCGTCGTGCAGGCCACGGAGCACGGCTACGTGTCGACCCTCTTCGGCCGCCGCCGCCAGATCCCCGAGATCCGCGCGCGGCAGTGGTCGATGCGCAAGCTCGGCGAGCGCCTGGCGGTCAACACGGTCATCCAGGGCACCGCGGCGGACATCATCAAGGTGGCGATGGTCCGCTGCCACGACCGCCTCGCCCAGGGCGGGCTGACCACCCGGCTGATCCTCCAGATCCACGACGAGCTGCTCTTCGAGGGGCCGCCCGAGGAGATGGAGGCCGCCAAGGAGATCGTCTGCCGCGAGATGGTCGGCGCGGCCGAGATGGATCCGCCGCTGGCGGTCGACGCCGGCGTCGGCCCCACCTGGCTCGACGCCAAGTAGGCACGCTTGCGCGGTCTCGTGGCAAAGGCTACGATCGCTCCGAGATGCAGCGCTCCTCGCGTGTGCTGGCTGGGCTGAGCGGCTTCTTCTGGGGGGTCGCCCTGGCGCTCGTCGTCCTGTTCGTCTTCCTGGCGACGATGGGCGCCTTCGACCCGCTCGAGGTCATCGGGGTCACCCTCGCGGTGGCCGGCCTCGCGGCGCTCTGCGTGGTCCACGCCATGCTGGCGCGCCGGCACGCCGACCGGCGCCGCGGGGACCTGATGCAGCACCGCGAGCGCCGCGGGTTCTAGGCCTCGCGGACGGGGCCACTAGTACACGCCTCCGTAAGTTCTGGGCGGCCCTGGCGGCGTCTGGACGCGCCTGACGTCCGCCGCCACCCGCCCAATATGCAGCCGGGCGGCGGCGATCGCCACTCATTGAGTGACACGTCTGCGGAGCGGCTGGCTGATCGTCGCGGCGGGTGGCGGCGTGGGGCCAGTGGAGCGTGCATCTGCCACCCCTCGCTCGCTCGCCGGTCGCTCGGGGTGGCTCGTGCACGCCAGGGCGAGCCTCATCCACCCCTCGGTCGACTCCGCGTGGCGAGGGGTGGATCGTGCACGCAGATGACGTGAAGATCGCCCGGCTCGCCGCGCGGCAGCAGGAGCTCGTCAGCCGTGGTGCTCTCCTCAATGAGGCCGTCACCAGATCGGCCATCGCCCACCGTCTCCGCCGGGGCGACCTCCGGCAGATTCATCCCGGCGTCTACACCACCGCCCACGCCCCGCTCACCTACGAGCAGCGAGCCCTCGCCGCCGTGCTCGCCTGCGGCGGCACGCGCGCGCGCGGCGACGGGCCACGCCCAGCCACGGACAGGCCCCGGCCAGAACCTATGGCCACGCGTACTACGCTCCGCCGAGTGGCGGCCGAGGAGATCACGCTGGATCCCGAGGTGGCGGCGGTCCTCGAGTGGATGGCGGGCCTGGGCGGGCCCCAGCCGCAAGAGCAGCCCCTCGCCGACGCCCGCGCCGCCCACGACGCGATCGCGGTCTGGGCCTCGGGGCC
>CALMNS010000491.1 GCA_937871635.1 uncultured Solirubrobacter sp. | reverse complement strand
GCCCCGCGCCGGGCCCGTCCCCGCGCAAAACGAGCCCCGCGCGACGCCCTTGACTAGGCGCTGAGCGGCAGGACGGCGATGCCCTCGGCGTCGAGGCGCTCGCGCACCGCGCGGGCGATCTCGACGCTGTTGGGCGCGTCCCCGTGGATGCAGGCGGTCGCGGCGCGGACGGGGAGGAGGCTGCCGTCGATCGCGTCCACCGTCCCCTCGCGCACAAGCCGCACGGCGCGCTCGGCGACCCGGGCGGGATCCCACGCGCGCTTGACGCGCTCGATGACCAGCCGTCCGTCGGGCTGGTAGTCGAGGTCCACGAACGCCTCCGGGACCAGCTCGATCCCGTGCGCGGAGACGGCGTCCGCCGTGCCGTCGTGGAGCAGCAGGAGCGGCAGGCCGGGGGTGACCGCGGCCATCGCCCCGGCGACCGCGCCCGCCAGCTCGGCGTCGGCCGAGCACATCGCGTAGAGGGCGCCGTGGGGCTTGACGTGGCGAAGTTCGCCGCCCGCCGCCCGCACGAAGGCCCACAGGGCGCCGATCTGGTAGGTGCAGTAGTCGCGGAGCTCGTCGGGCGAGATCGCCATGGTGCGCCGCCCGAAGCCCCACAGGTCCGGCAGCCCGACGTGGGCGCCGACGCTGCAGCCGTGCTCGACGGCGTGCGCGACGGTCTCGCGCATCGTCTGCGGGTCGCCGGCGTGGAAGCCGCAGGCGACGTTGACCGAGGAGACGAAGGGCATCATCGCGGCGTCATCGCCCAGGCGCCAGCGGCCGAAGCTCTCGCCCATGTCGACGTTGAGGTCGAGCCGTTGACTCCCGCCGCTCATGCCGCCTGCGCGATCCGGGCGTCGAGGCCGCGGTCGAGCTCGAGCGCCTCCTCGAGGCCGACGGCCCGGAAGGCGACGCGGTCGGCCCCCGGCCGTACTTGCCCGAGCTTCCAGATCGCGCCGTGGACGATCGTGGCCACGACGACGAAGCCGCCCGAGGTCGGCCCGTCGGGCCCGAGGATGACCGCGGTGTCGCCGTTCATGTTGATCCCGCCGGTCGGGTAGCCGTCGTCGAGGATGTTGGACGGGTGCCCGCCGGCGATCCCGCCGCCCGACCGCGCCCACTCGAGCTGGAACGGCTCCAGGCGCAGCCCGCTGCGGTTGGAGTTCGCGTCCACGAGCCACGGCCGCGAGCAGAGGAGCTCGACGTCGGCGGCGGTCAGGAAGTCGGGATCGGCCTGCGGCCCGATCATCACCTCGATCTCCCACTCGCGCGGGTACTCGGGCACCGGGCCGAAGCTCCGCCCGATCCGGTCGCGGCTGCCGCCCGGCACCGGGCCGAGCGGGAGCCGGTCGCCCTTGCGCAGCGCCCGGCCCTCGAGGCCGCCCAGCCCCGCCAGGGTGTGCGTGGCCCGTGAGCCGAAGATCGCCGGCACGTCGACCCCGCCGGCGATCGCCAGATAGGCGCGCATGCCGGGCCCCTTGGACATCCGCAGGCGCAGCTCGTCGCCCGCCGCGACCGGGACGGCCTCCCAGGCGGGGAGGGCCTCGCCGTTGAGCTTCGCCGGCACGGGGGTGCCGCACAGGGCGATCACCCCGTCGGCGTCGAAGCGGACGCGCAGCCCGCCGATCGCCACCTCGAGCCCCGCCGCGGAGGCCGGGTTGCCGACCAGGGCGTTGCCCACGCGGAAGGCGAAGTGGTCCATGGCGCCGGCCATCGACACGCCGTCGGCCAGCCGGCCGAGCCGGCCGGGGTAGTCCTGGACGGTGGTCTGGGCGCCGCCCTCGAGGATCTCGAGCTCGCTCATGGGACCGGCGTCCCCTCGGCCGCCGCCTCGCGGCGGGCGCGGTTGGCGTCGGCCTCCTCGCGGACCGCCTCGCAGTGCTCGAGCCAGCGCTCCACGTCGAACGGGTCCTCCTCGATGCGGTACTCGTAGCGGTCCTCGCGCACGTCGGCGAACGACCGCTCGAGCTCGTCCTCCTCGACGCGGTGGAAGCGCACCCGGTCCCCGGGCTTGATCAGGATCGGGTCCTCCCGGAAGGCGGCGTTGCGGCCGGCCAGGTCGTAGATCGGCAGCGTGCGACCGAACAGCTGGTATCCGCCGGGCGACTCCACGGGGTAGATCGCCACGCAGGGTCCGCCGAGCCCGACGGCCCCCTCGGCGGTCCAGGTCCGCGTCGGGTTGTACTTCGGCGCGAACAGCGCGTAGCGCGGGTCGAGCGGGTACATGAAGGGCAGGCCCGGGAAGAACCCGGTGAAGGCGTTCCACCACTCCGTGGCGAGCACCTCGTCGTAGAGCGCCTGGCGATCGGGCAGGCCGTTGTAGGCGAGGACGTAGTCGATGTTCGTGCCGTCCTGCGCGTTGGGAGCGTCGGCGCGCACGGAGCGCGCGTAGCGCTCCACCGCCTCGCGCGAGCGCGAGTCGTCGAAGGCGATCGGCAGGTGGATGACGCGGCTGGGCAGCTCGAGCTCGGCGCCGGCCGGGACGGAGTCCTCGACGTCGTTGAGCTCGGCGATGAGCCGGGACGGGTCGATCCGGGACGGGTCGTAGCGGACCAGGTTCGAGCGCAGGCCGGGCCCGGTGTCGACGATGCCGTCGAGCCCGCGCTCGAGGAGGCGGCGGTTGACGGTGAGCACGCGGAAGTTGAGCTGGAGGTCGAACTCCATCGGCCCGTACTCGACGAGCAGGAAGCGGTCGCCGGCGTACCGGAAGACGACCTCCGGCCGGCCGTCGGCGGCCTCGCGGTGCCCCGCGAAGGCGGCGGTGCGCCCCGGGGTCGTCAACTCGCGGCGGGGTCGTCGATGAGGAACATCCGCGTGGGCCCGTCGGCGAGGTTGCGGCCCCGGTGCTCGATCCCGCCGGGCAGCACGAACGCCTCGCCCGTCCTCGCGACGAGCCGCTGCCGACCGTCGCCGAACTCGTACTCCATCGCGCCGTCGACGACGTAGCCGCGGTGCCCATCCGGGCACCACTCCTCGCGGCGGGCGCCCGGCTCGTACTCGACGATCGCCCAGCGGGCGCCGTCGACGGTGACGGCGCGGTCACGGATCCCGGGAACGTCGTCCTCCCAGGCCATGTCGCCGAAGGGCACGGTGCGCGGTTCGCTCATGAGGCCTCAGGCTGTCAGGTAGACGGTCTTGACGTCCGTGAAGAAGTCCACGGCCGACTTGCCCTGCTCGCGCGAGTGGGAGCTCGAGCGCTTCATCCCGCCGAACGGGGCCTGCGGCTCCGCCCCGGCGGTCTCGGAGTTCACGTGCACCATCCCGACCTCGGCCTCGGCGATGAAGGTCATGGCCGTCCGGAGGTCGCGCGTGAAGATCGAGGCCGAGAGGCCGTACTCGACGGCGTTCGCGATCGCGAGCGCCTGCTCGAGGTCGTCGGCGGCCATCAGCCCGAGGACCGGGCCGAAGATCTCCTCCGTGCCGATCCGCGAGGCGGGGTCCACCCCCGCGTAGACGGTGGGCGCGACGAACCAGCCGTCGCCGAACCCGTCTCCCTCGCCGCCGGTCAGGAGCTCGTGGCCCTCCTCGCGGGCGACGTCGAGGTAGCCGAGCACCCGCTCGCGCTGGCGCTCGGAGACGACGGGGCCGATGTCCGTCTCCGGCAGCGAGGGGTCGCCGACGCGCAGCTCGCGGGTCGAGCGCACGACGCGCTCGGTGAACTCGTCGGCGACGGCGGGATGGACGATCGCCCGGCTCGTCGCCGTGCACTTCTGGCCCGCCGACCACATGGCGCCCCGCAGGGTCTGGTCGACCGCGAGGTCGAGGTCGGCGTCGGGCATGACGATGACCGGGTTCTTGCCCCCGAGCTCGAGCTGGACCTTCACCCCGCGCGGGACGGCGGCGGCTTGGATGGCTCGCCCGACCGGATTGGATCCAGTGAAGGTGATCCCGTCGACCTCGGCGTGCCCGGTCAGCGCGTCGCCGATCACCTCGGGCAGGCCGGTGACCAGGTTGAGCACCCCGGGCGGCAGGCCGGCCTCCTGCAGCGCCTCGGCGAGGCGGACCGCGCACAGCGGCGTGAGGTCGGAGGGCTTGAAGACGACCGTGTTTCCGAACGCAAGGGCCGGCGCGACCTTCCAGGCGGGGATCGCGATCGGGAAGTTCCACGGGGTGATCACGCAGACGACGCCGAGCGGCGCCTGGGTCGTGTAGAGGAGCGTGCCGTCGGCCGCGCTGGGCAGCATGTCGCCCGTCGGCTGGGCGCACTCGCCCGCGAAGAAGCGCAGGATCGCCGCCGCACGGCCGACTTCGCCGCGCGCCTCGCCCATCGTCTTGCCTTCCTCGGCGGTCAGCTCGGCGGCGATCGCGTCGGCCCGGCGGGTCAGGCTGTCCGCGGCCCGGTACAGGAT
>CALMNS010000490.1 GCA_937871635.1 uncultured Solirubrobacter sp. | reverse complement strand
CGCCCGGGGTGGCGGCGACGGCGGCGGCGAGCGACGGGTCCCGGGCGATCGCGTTGGCCACCATGACGAACGCCCCTACCCGCCGGCTCATCCCCAGGTCCTCGGCCGAGTCCCCGACCGCGAGGCACGCCGCCGGGTCGAGCCCGCGGAGCTCCTGGTGGCGCGCGACCCCCGCCGCTTTGGACGCCTCCGCCGGGAGCAGGTGGTAGGCGTGGACCTCCGGCAGGGCGGCCAGCTCCGGGCTGCGGTGCTCCACCACGCCGTTGTCGAGGAGGCGGAGCCCGCCGTGCCCGTGCTCGGCGAGGAGCGCCTCGGCCTCCGCGCGGTCCACGAGCCCGCGGAGCAGGTGGGAGACCTCGCGCCCCGCGTGCCACGGCTCGTGCTCCTCCAGGCGCCCCGCGAAGCGCTCGAGCAGCAGGGCGGGCGCGCCGGAGGCGGCGATCTGCGCGTGGACGCTGCCGCGCTCGGCCGAGGGGACGAGCCCGCCCGTCAGCCAGTGCTCGCACCCGTCGACCACGACGCAGGCGCCGAGCTCGCAGACGTAGCTCCCCACCCCGAGCAGCCGCGCGGCCTCCGCCAGCGTGCGCCGCGCGCGGCCCGAGACGAGGACCACCTCGGCACCCGCCCGGTGGCAGGCCTGGAGCGCCCGGACCCCGTCGAGCGACCAGCTCCCGTCCTGGGCCCGGAGGAGCCCGCCGCCCGGGCCGAGGAGGGTGCCGTCGAGGTCGAGGTAGGCGGTGCGCATGCCCGCTCAGATCATGGCGTGGGCGGCGCCGGACGTGACCGCCGGGGCGCGTACGTGATAGCGTACATTCGTACATGAGCGTCGCCGCGCCCCCGCAGGACCCCGTCGCCATCACCTCGATCGGCCCGCGCGTGCGCGCCTTGCGCGACGCGATGGACCTCTCCCTGCGCGACCTGGCCGAGCGCTCCGGGGTCTCCGCGCCCATGCTCTCCCAGGTCGAGCGCGGGGAGACGAGCCCGACGCTGGCCGTCGCCGCCCGGATCGCCGCCGGCCTCGAGCTGCGGCTCTCGCAGCTCCTCCGGCTCGACGAGGGCGGGACGGTGACCGTCGTCCGGGCCGGCGAGGGCCGCCGCCACGGCGCGGGCGGCCACGCCTACGAGATCCTCACGCCGCCGCTGCCGGGCCAGCGCTCCGAGCTGACCCGGCATACGCTCGCCCCGGGCGCCAGCACCGGCGGGCCCGACGACCCGCCGCGCCACGAGCCCGGGGCCCGCGAGACCGCGCTCGTCGAGGCCGGCACCCTCGTCCTGCGCATCGACGCGGAGCGCCACGAGCTCTACGCGGGCGACTGCGTGACCTTCGACGCCGACCTGCCCCACCACTTCGAGAACCCCGGGAAGGAGGAGGCAGTCCTGCTCGCCGTGCTGTCGGCCGGACTGCGCCGCTCATGATCCCCACCACCCTGCTGGACAAGCTCTGGGCCGCCCACGAGGTGGCCCCGGACCTGCTCTACATCGACCTGCACCTCGTCCACGAGGTGACGAGCCCGCAGGCGTTCGACGGCCTCCGGCTCGCGGGCCGCCGCGTCCGCCGCCCGGACCGGACGCTGGCCACCGCCGACCACAACGTCCCCACGGACGGCACCCCGGTGGCCGCGCGGATCCGTGACGAGCTCTCCCGCGTGCAGGTCCAGGCGCTCGAGTCCAACTGCGCGGAGTTCGGCGTCCCCCTCTACTCGATCGGCTCCGAGCGCCAGGGCATCGTCCACGTGATCGGGCCGGAGCTCGGCGTGACCCAGCCCGGGATGACCATCGTCTGCGGCGACTCGCACACCGCCACCCACGGCGCGTTCGGCGCGCTCGCCTTCGGGATCGGGACGAGCGAGGTCGAGCACGTCCTCGCCACCCAGACCCTGTCCCAGCCCAAGCCCCGGTCGATGCGCATCCGCTACGAGGGCGAGCTCGGCTTCGGGGTCACCGCCAAGGACTTGATCCTGGCCACCATCGGCCGGCTCGGGACGGGCGGGATGGCCGGCCACGCGGTGGAGTTCGCCGGCCCGGTGATCGAGGGGCTCTCCATGGAGGGCCGCATGACGATCTGCAACATGACGATCGAGGGCGGTGGGCGGGCGGGGATGATCGCGCCCGACGAGACGACCTTCGAGTGGGTCCGCGGCCGTCCCGCGGCGCCCGCGGAGGGCGCCGAGTGGGACGCCGCCGTCGAGCGGTGGCGCGCCCTGCGCACCGACGACGGCGCCGCCTTCGACCGCGAGGTGGTCATCCGGGCCGACGAGATCTCGCCCGTGGTGACCTGGGGGACGACGCCGGCCATGGTCTCGCCGGTCACCGGCTCGGTGCCCGAGCCCGCCACCGAGGGCGACGAGCGCGCGCTGGCCTACATGGGCCTCGAGGCCGGCACGCGGATCGAGGACATCGCGCTCGACCGGATCTTCATCGGCTCCTGCACGAACTCGCGCATCGGCGACCTGCGCGCCGCGGCGGAGGTCGTCCGCGGGCGCCGGGTGGCGCCTACGCTGCAGGCCATGGTCGTCCCCGGGTCCCAGCAGGTCGCCCGGCAGGCCGAGGCCGAGGGGCTCGACGAGGTCTTCCGCGCGGCCGGCTTCGACTGGCGCACCGCGGGGTGCTCGATGTGCCTGGGGATGAACCCGGACACCCTCTCGCCCCAGGAGCGCTGCGCGTCGACCTCGAACCGCAACTTCGAGGGGCGCCAGGGGCGCGGCGGGCGCACCCACCTCGTCTCCCCGCAGATGGCGGCGGCGGCGGCGATCGAGGGCCACTTCGTCGACATCCGCAGCTGGGCCGGGCCCGTCGAGCCCGAGCCGGTGGAGGCCTGATGGAACCGATCACCCTCATCTCAGGACAGGTCTCCGTGCTCGATCGGAACTCCGTCGACACGGACCAGATCATGCCCGCGCGCTACCTCAAGCGGGTGGAGCGCACGGGCTTCGGGCAGTACGTCTTCGACGACTGGCGCAAGCAGGACGGCTGGGACCTCCCGCCCAACCCGATCCTCGTCACCGGGCCGGACTTCGGTTGCGGCTCGAGCCGGGAGCACGCGCCCTGGGGGCTGCAGGACTACGGCTTCCAGGCGATCGTGGCGCCGTCCTTCGCCGACATCTTCTTCTCCAACTGCACCAAGATCGGGCTGGTCCCGGTCGTGGTGCCCGAGGCCGACGTCCGCGCGGTCATGGAGCACGCCCGCGCGGGCGGGACCGCCGAGGTCGACCTCGAGGCGCTCGAGCTCCGCTGGGCCGACCGCCGCGTGCCGTTCGCCCTCGACCCCGAGCGCCGGCGGCGCCTGCTCGGCGGGCTCGACGACATCGCCGTCACCCTCCAGTCGGCCGACGCGATCGACGCCTTCGAGCGCGCCGCCCCGCCGCTCCCGGTCACCACCGCGCTGTGAGCGCTACGCGCGGGCGTAGCGATACGAACCCTTGATGCTGCGGTTCAGGTACGTGCCAATCGAGTCTGCGCCGACGAGTTCTTCGAAGACTGTCTGAGGAACATCGAAGTACTGGTAGACGCTTCCGGAGGAGAATTCGACCTCGAGTGTCGAACTGCCTTCATCAAATCCGACGGACGCAACGCTTTCTGAGACGACCGGCGCTCTCTCCATCGCCAGCAAGCTACTCGCTCGCATCGATGAGCCGGGAAGGGCGAGGATCCTGACGACGCCAGACCTCGACGAGATCCCGGTAGTCGCTTGGCTCTCTCGAACGGTTCCAGCCTCCCGGACCGGTTTGATCGAAGACCACCGGGTCGTGACTGTCGGGCTGGCGGTCGCGGCTCAGCGGATCCACAAGCATGCGAACTGGGAGGTGAACCGCCTCCCCGATCGCGATCGCCTCGCCCGTACGTAACACGGGCAGACTGGCCAAGAGCCCCTCGAAATTGTCTGTGACCGACCCCGTGACATGCCCTCGGTCGGTCGGATTGGAGAGCCGGAGCGCGAAGAGGGTCCCGCATTGCGAGAGAACCGTCGGATCAATCTCCGACGGGCGCTGACTCACGATCATGGCGCCAATGCCGTACTTGCGACCCTCCCGGACTATCCGGCGCACCGCCTCCGCCGCCGCGCCGACTCCCTCTCGGCTGAGGTAAGCGTGAGCCTCCTCCAGCACGAGCAGAAGAGGTCGTTCGCGGCCGCCTTCGGAGAGATCGCGCCCCCAGAACAATGCGTCGTACAGGATTCGGAGGAGCGACCCGATGAGAATCCTGAGTACGGAGGCAGGGATACCGCTGAGGTCGAGTATTGCGACGGGCGTCTGGGGTCCGAGCCACGCCTCGACCAAGCCGTCGAGATCCTTCTCGGTCGCCCCGTTCAAGTCCACCTGCCATGGGCCAGGCCGGAACAAGAAGGCAAAACGCGGATCACGGAGCCGACTTGCGAGCGCATCGACTTGGCGGCGCATGTTCAGGTTCGAGCCGCTCAGCCAAATCTGGCTGGCGACCTGAGGCTCGTATCGCGGCGGGACGACGGCGAGGGGATCGCCCTCCTCGACCGCGCTACCGTCCGGAGCCCTCAGGAGCGCTTCGGTGTCTTGTGACTGGCCGGTCGCTTGAGCGGTGTGTGTCGCATAAACGAGACGGTGCAGCTCGAACCACAGCTTGTGGATGCTGAAGGGAATGGGAGTACGACGCTGACTGCACGCGGTTCGACCCCATCTCGAGGCGTCGTTCGTAGAGCCTCCAGCTTCAGGGTGACGATTTGATCGGTGACGTAGCCGCGCTCTCGATCTCCAAGCTCACCGAAGGTGAGAGGGAGGAGTTCGTCAAAGGTCATCGCCCAGTACGGCGCTTGTAGCGCCCGGCGATCGTGTCGGCGTCGAGGCGCCACCGTGAAC
>CALMNS010000489.1 GCA_937871635.1 uncultured Solirubrobacter sp. | reverse complement strand
CCTTCAACGCGTCGACCAGGGCCGTACGCCGCAGGCGGTACTCGTGCCTGGCGGCCTCGACCTGCTCGACGGAGCGGCGATCGGTGAGGAGTTCGAGCAGCAGCCGTTGCAGGATCCGGCTGGACCATCCCTGCCCGAGGTGCCGGCGCTCGATCAACGTCTCGACCGGTCCGCGGGGTCCGCCGACCGCTGCCAAACGTAGCTCCGGGCTCAACGACGTGGAATATCCTTGGATGCGCAGGGTCTGGCTGGGGAGCTCCGCACCGAGGCTCGTCGGCGAGGAGGTGGCGACCGTGCCGGCCAGGTCCGTCTCGACGGCCAGCGCATCCGTGCGGGCCAACACCTGAGCGAGCTCGGCAGCTCGTCCAGGGCTCATGGTCCGTCCGGTCGGGCGATGAGCCCGGGGCTGCAGGAACACCATCGCTGCGCCTGCGGCGAGCGCCGCGCCGAGCGCCTCGGGCTCGAGGCCCTCCTCATCGAGCGCGACCGGAACGAGCTTGGCCCCGACGGCCTCCAGCAGGTCGAGCAGCAGAGGGTCGGCGAGCGCTTCGACCGCAACGGTGTCGCCAAAGCGGACGAACTGGCTGATGACGAGGTCCAACGCGTCCGTCGCGCCATCTGCGAGGGTGATTGAGTCCGCGGCGAACGGCCAATCCCGGTGGAGGAGATCCAGCAGATCGGGCAGCACGGGTTGATCGAGGTAGCCCTTGAGGTCATCGGCGGGATCGAGCCGTCGAAGTGCCGCCTTGAGGTCTGGGAGGAGCGCCGGATCGGGCAGGCCCGTCGAGAGATCGAGCTCGAACTTTGCGGAGTACTCGAGCGCGCGCCGATAGCGGATCGGTCCTGGACCTGATCGATCCGTGACCCTCGTCCCGGCTCGGCCGTCCGAGTGGATGAGACCCGCTCTCGCGAGGATCGACCAAGCGGACGCGACGGTGGAGGGCGAGACGCCGAAGTGCGCCGCCACCGCCCGGATCGGCGGGAGCCTCGCCCCGCTGGGGAAGGCGCCGTCGCGGATCCCGGCACTGACCGCATCCGCGAACCCTCGAGCCGTCGTTTCGTCGACCCGGCTCGCGAGCTCCGGCAGCATGGCCGTACCGTAACGATCGCCGCGGCTCTTCTCAGCCGTGGAGCAACGTCGAGCGCTGCGCTCCTGAGTTCACGTGGTGGGTCGTGAAGTTGTCGACCCGCGGCTCGCCAGCGCTCATGTGCAACACGGGGCTGGATGAGCACTCCATCACGAGGCCGAACAGGCTGTGCCCGGGGTCCTCGCCGTCGCCGCGCCGGATGGGCGGCTGGCTCAGCAGGTGCTTCAGGTCATCGACGCCCAACCGCCGGTGCGACAACGCCTGAGCGGCGTGATGGAGGCGCTCCTCCGACTTGGTGGTGAAGTCACGTCCGCGAAAATCGGCCCGTGGATCGTCGAAGGGTCGCGGGTGGTCTCGCAACGGGTGGTTCGTGTGGGCGATCGCGGAGGCCTCGAGGGTGATCGAAACGGCGCCAGCCCCGGAGCACTCGACGTCCAGCACCTCGTTCGGATCACCCAGGAGGTAGTTCTGCCCGGAGGCGTGAGGGAGCGCGCGGAGCAGGGCCTCGGCCGATGTCACATCGCGTTGGCGAGCGAGGAGACGAACCACGAAGGCGACCGGCAGGCCGTCGGCAGCGCTCGGCAGCTGCGCCATCGTGTTCAGCGCGACGCCGAGTCCATGGGCGTTCAGGGACATGGTTCCGATCATGCCTGCGAGCGACGGCACCAGCGCCGCGGGTTGCTGCTCGTCCCCGTCGTCCACGGGCGCGAGCTCGAGGACGACCTGCAGGCCATCCATCCAGGCGTCCAAGTCGAGATTTTGCGCAACGAGGACGGGCGCAGGACCCGCCGACGCCTGCCCCAGGGACGTGCAGTGGTGGCCGGCACCGCTGCTGCTGAGGCGCTCCCGCAGCGTCCACTCCTCGTCGAGGAGGTTTATCGCGAAGATGGTGTCCTCGTCCACCCCTGCCCCGTAGGCGATGCCGGAGATCTCGTCGATCAGGTCAGGTGCGTAGCGCGTGACGGCAGCCCGGTAGGCAGTGTCCTGCACGAGCGCGGCGAGGTAGCCCGCCGCGGACGTGGGGGCCTTGTCGAGCACGTGCGCGCGCCAGCGAGACGCGGCCTCCCGGATCAGGTCACGCGCCGCCGCTCCGTACATCTCCCCGCGGGCCCGACCGCTCCCTTCGAGGGCGACCACCGCAAGACGGTCCGATCCGGACACTCGAGCGCTCCTTTGCATCGTTCTATTACGAGGGAAGTCGTCCGAAGCTCGGCAAGGGACAGGGGAACCGAGAACGGACGCGGCTGGGAAACTACGTCGTTTCTTGGTGGAGCACAAGGCCTGTTTTGTAACAGCACGAACCCGGCACCTCCGTGACGGCTGCAGCCCTGCGACTCGGCCACCAAGAGCCGGCCAGCCATGGCCCGGCGGGCTCCTGATGATGTCCTGCGCCGTCAGGCCGCCTCGACGGTCACCAGATTGTCGTGGTAGACCGGGCCGCCCCCCAGGTCGGTGTCGCGCTCGGGAACCGTGTCGTTGATGGAGCCCGCACCGCCGTCGAGCGCCCTCCAGAAGCCCTTGGTCGTCATCGCGACCCCGGGGCGGGTGCGGTCGTCCACCGCCAGGCGCGCGATGAAGCTCCCGCGGGCATTACGCACCTCGATGTCCTGACCGTCGTCGAGGTGCCGTGAGGCCGCGTCCAGCGGATGCAGTCCCACGGTCGGCGGACCTTGCTTGGCCCGCAGCCCGGGGTGATTGGCGAACATCGAGTTCATGAAGAAGTGCGACGCCGTGGCGATCAAGGCGAGTTGCTCGTCACCGTCCGCCAGCGCGGCCGCCGACCGTGCGGCCTCGGCCGGAGGTGTGTACCCGATAAGCCGCGGCTGGCGGCCGGCCGCCGCGACCTCCGACGCGAACTCGAACCGGCCGGAGGGCGTCGGGAACCCATCCGCGAACGGGATGAACGGCCGGGGGAGGTTGAGCTTGGCCCAGCCGTCACGCCGGAGCGTCTCGAGCGTGATGCCGTCGAGCGACGGGTCGTCGCTTGCGAGCAGGTCGGCCAGCAGCTCGTCGTCGCTGGCCTGCAGCGCGGGCTCCTCGAGGTGCATTCGGGCGGCGAGGCGACGGAAGATCTCCGTATGCGGGAGGCACTCCCCGGCCGGTTCCGCCGCGGGCGCGTTATAGGCGACGTACAGGTGCCCGTAGCCGTCGTGGACATCGACGTGCTCGGTCTGCATGGTCGACGGGAGCACGATGTCCGCATACCGCGTCGTGTCGGTGGCGAACTGCTCGATGACCACCGTGAAGAGGTCTGGTCGGGACAGTGCCCGGCGGACCCGCGCGGTGTCGGGGTTGCTCACGGCCGGGTTGGCCCCGAAGATGACCAGGGACCGGATCGGGGGGTCGTCGAGGTCGTCGAGCGCGTCGGCCAGGCGCGTCATCAGCAGCTTGCGCGCAGGCAGCCGGCGCAGGTCGGGGCGCATGAGCGCCGTGCGGTTGCCGCCGAAGTAACCCGAGGTCGAGTAAGCGACGCCCCCGCCGTGCAGCGCGAAGTCACCCGTCACGGCGCACAGCGCCGTGATCGCCCGCAGGGTCATGCCGCCACCGGCGTGGCGCTGAAGGCCCATGGTCGCCCGCACCGCCATAGGTCGCGTGCGGGCGATCCGCCGACCGAGGTCGATGATGAGCTCCTCCTCCAGCCCGGTGATGGCCGCCACAGCCGCCGGATGGAAGCGCTCCAGGCTCTGCGAGAACTCGGGCCACCCGACGGTCTTGCACTCCAGGAAAGCGGTGTCGGCCCCTCCCTCGTGCACGACGACGTGCGCGAGCCCGAGCGCCAGGGCGGCATCCGTTCCGGGCAGCGGAGCGATGTGCTGATCTGCGCGATCAGCGGTACGCGTCCGCAGCGGATCGATCGCGACGATGTGCGCACCCTCCTGTCGCGCGGCGGAGATGAACTTCCACAGGTGGTGGCCGGTCGTGAGGGTGTTCGTCCCCCACAGCAGGATGATCCTCGAGGCGGCGAAGTCCTCGGGATCCATCGCGCGGTCGGTCCCGATGGCGTAGCGGAGCCCCTCGGACCCGGCAGCCGCGCAGATCGACGGGACGTGCTCCGAGGTCCCGAGCACGTTCCAGAGCCGCGCACCGGAGCCGCCCACGATTCCCTGCAGGTAGCCGAGCGTGCCCGTTCCCTGGAACGGCCAGATCGACTCGCCCCCGAAGCGCGCACGGTCCTCGCCGAGGCGCTCCGCGATCGTGCCGAGGGCCTCGTCCCAAGAGACCCGCTCGAAGCTTCCATCCCCTTTGACCCCGGTACGCCTCAGCGGATGCAGGAGGCGGTCGGGAGCCCGGGTGTGCTCCAGGTAGCGGCTGACCTTCGCGCACAGGGCGCCGCGCGTGTAGGGGTGGTCAGGGTTGCCCCGCAGCGCCACTGGGCGTCCGTCGTCCACGTGGACGATCCAGGCGCAGCCGTCGGGGCAATCTAGCGGGCACGCCCCGCGGACCTCACCGTCCGGCAGCTTGGTTGATTTGACGCTCATCGTCCTCCGGTTCAATCGAGACTCATGTACCGACGCACCCGCTTGATGTGCGCCGCCGCGTTGAACTCCGCGGCGTCGGGGTCCCCCTCGACGATCGCCTCGTAGATCATCCGGTGCTCGGCGACGTGGATCGAGGCCCGGCCGGGAACCCCGATCGCCTCGTCACGGAGACGCTGCCACAAAGGTTGATCCATCACCTGGGCGATGTAGTCCGCGATCGAGGCCAGAACCGCGTTTTGAGTCATGTGCGCGATCCGCCGATGGAACATCCGGTCGGCGTTGTTCCAGCGATCCCGCGCACCCGGCGACGCCTGCTCCCAGCCGTGTTCGGGCTCGTCTGCCATCACGGCGAGCAGCTCCTCCGCTTCGAAGTCCGGCTGAGCGTGGTCGGCAACGATCCGAGCCACTCGCGGCTCGATGATCGCCCTCGCGTCCAGGAGGCCGGATGGCGAGGCGTCTGCCGGATAGTCCGTCCCAGACAGGCTCCCGGCAGGCTGCGGAGCAGCCGCGCCCGTCGCCACGTAGGAGCCCGAACCGTGACGGGTCTCGAGGATGCCCCGGAGCTGGAGCACTGCGATCGCCTCTCGAACCGACGAGCGCCCGACTCCGAGACGGCGCGCGAGCTCGCGTTCGGATGGGAGCCGTTCCCCCGCCGCTGGCGAGCCGCTCGAGATCTCGCTCGCGAGCCGCTCGGCGATCCGCTCGTAGAGCTGAGGCACGACGATCGGGTTGGTGACGTCAGCGCGGCGCACTGGCTTCTCGGTACATCGACTTCGCGCGGCTTGCGTCCTCAACGAGAGCGGACAACTCGTTCGTCTCTTGGGCACTCAAGGGGAGCAACGGTGCGCGGGTGGGACCGGTCCCGCCGCCGACGAGCCTGCAGGCGGTCTTGAGCGCGGCTGTGTAGCTGTGGCTCTCGAGGAAGTGGAGGAGTGGCCAGAGCCGGGCCCACTGCTCCCGCGCCGCACGGAGGTCGACGTCGCCGACGAGCAGCCGGTGGAGCTCGACGCACTGGCCGGGCAGGATCGAGGCAGCTCCCCAGATGACCCCTTCCACTCCGGCGGCGAGGGCGGCGAACGTGAGGGTGTCCGCGCCGTTCACCAAGGTGGGGCCGTCCGTCTGGATGAGCTCGGTGGCTGCGATGGCATCGCCGCCCGTGTCCTTGACGTACGTCACGCCGACGTCTTGGAGTTCCCGGTATTGGTCGGCAGTGAGCGTGACGCCGGTGGTCTCCGGGCGGTTGTAGTACATGACCGGAATCGTGAGCGCGTCGGCGACGGCGGTGTAGTGCGCGAGCAGCTGCCGCCACGAGATCGGTTCGTAGAACGGTGCGACCACCATCGCAGCGGCGGCGCCCGCCTCTTCGGCGTGAACGCTCAGGTCGATCGTCTCGCGCGTCGAGAGCGCGCCTGTGCCGGCGACGACCGGCACGCGACCGGCGGCCGCCTCCACGGTGACCTCGGTGAGCTGTCTACGCTCAGCGTGGGTCAGGGTGGCGAACTCGCCGCTGCTGCCACCTGGGACAACGCCGCCGGCACCTGCGGCGATCAGGCGGCTGACGTTCGCGGCGAGCGCGCCCTCGTCGATGGCGCTGCCGTCAACGGTGAACGGGGTGATCAGCGCCGGCAGCACACCGTGAAACATGTTCGTATGCACTAAGTCGTAGTTGACAGGTACGTCTTCGGGAACTCCACTCCGCACGTGAACACTCCGGTGGTGAACTGGTACACGTGCATTCTCACAAGGGAGTTCGCACCCATGTGGAAGTAAGCCTCGCGGGGAGAGAGACCGAAGTCCTGCACGAGCCATCGCAGGAGGTTCAGGAAGCAGCTGCTCATCGCACGCTCTGGCGAGCCTGCGTTGCGAGCGCTGTCGACCTGGATCACCGAGTCGGCCGTCTCGATTCGACAGACACCCGGGAGTTGCTTGCCCCGGATGACCGAGCAGGTGAGTTTGACCGCCGCCGCCGTCTCGTCGGCTTGCCCGGTGAGCTCCGAATCGCCCTGCGATGCGTGTACATCTCCGAGGAACAGCAGACCTCCTGCGTGCGTCGCGTTGAGGTGGAGCTTGTTCCCCGCTGAAATGTGCCGGACGTCGATGTTGCCGCCCCAGGGTCCTTGACCGTTGACCGCGGTCTCGATGCCTCGCTCCGGTGCGGTCGCGATCGTGCCGATGAACGGGGCCAGTGGCCACCGAACCTCGCGCTCGAGGTGCATGACGGCTTCTCCATCCTCGAGCGTGCCCGAAGGACCGGGCTCGTGCCGGATGATCGTCGCGAACGGCTCGTCGATCTCGGCCCACTCGCTTAGACCAGCGAGAGGGCCGATCCCCGCGACAGTTCCCGTCCAGCCCCAGTCACGGACTGCGATCTCCTCGATCTTCACCACGAGGGTGTCGCCCGCCCGGACACCCTCGACGAAGATGGGACCAGCCAGCGGGTTGCAGCGCAGGTACTGGTGCGCCGCGACCGGCGGCTTGGACCTATCCGGAACATCTCCAGCTTCGGCGACCTCGTTCCACCAGTTGTCGTTGGTCTCGACGACGAACGTCTCGCCCAGCTTCACCACGAGCGCTGGTTCGAGATGCGCGCCATAGTCGATGACGCGCGCCGCGTCACGCGGCAGCGTCTTGAGGTCGGGTTGAGCTGCAGTTGCCATCGAGCTCCTCGCTCTTTCATCGCCTTGCGTGACGGAGGTCGTCGAGCAAGCCACTTTGGATTGCCTCGCGAACCACTTCTACCAGCGAGGGAGGCGTACTGCAAGCGAAAGGGACTTACCGCAAGGCTCGGTCGCTCGTGAGGCGGAACGCAAAGGACCCTCGGTGGCACGCGATCCTTCGGCACTCGGGTGGTCTTGGCGAGGCGCCCGTTGCCCACCGGCTTCACCCGGCCGTCTCGACGGAGCTCAGCAGCAGGCTGGTCTCGCTGTTAGGCACCGCGTCGATCGACGAATGCTGCGCAACAGTCGATCGAAGTCGGCCAGTTCGGGGTGGCTGGGTATCCCGCGAGCTTGCGCGACTGTACTGGTACAACAAGACCTTGTGTTAGTGCCGGCTGTGGCGTAAGGTCGCTACAGCCTGAATCTTTGTGCCCGAGCGTGGAAAGCCGACGAAAGGCGTGAGCGTGTGGAGTTCCCTCGAAGCCGGACTGGACCTAGACGTCGCGACCCTGCGCGCTCACTTCCCCTCCCTGAAGGCTGGCGCGGCGCATTTCGACGGGCCCGGCGGGACGCAGACGCCAGAGCCGGTCGCGCGCGCGATGTACGAGACGATCACTGGACCACTCGCCAACCAGGGGACGGCGACCCAAGCAGAGCGAAACGCTGAGCACGCAGTAGCCGCCTGTCGCGGCGCGATGGGTGATTTCCTCGGTGTGGAGTCGGCTGGAGTGGTCGTCGGGCGCAGCATGACGCAGAACACGATGGACATGGCCCGAGCGATCGCGAAGGAGTGGAAGGCCGGCGACGAGGTGGTGGTGACACGACTCGACCATTACGCCAACGTCAGCCCTTGGGTTATCGCGGCCGCGACGCGCGGCGCGATCGTGCGCTTCGCGGATTTCGAGCCGACGACAGCGGAACTCGACCCGTCGCAGATCGAGAGGCTGCTCTCGAACAGGACGAAGGTCGTCGCGGTGACTGCAGCTTCGAACCTCATTGGGACGATGCCGGACCTGCCGACGATCGCCGAGATGGTACATGACGTCGGAGGTTGGCTGTACGTCGATGGCGTTCACTACGCAGCACACGCGTTCGTCGACGTCGCTGCGTTGGGAGCAGACTTCTTTGGGTGCTCGCCGTACAAGTTCCTCGGACCGCACTGCGGTGTCCTCTACGGACACCCGCACGTACTTGAGAGGATCGCTCCGGACAAGCTGCTCACCGCGACCGCCGCCGTCCCGGAGAAGTTCGAGCTCGGGACGTTGCCCTACGAGCAGTTGGCCGGTACCACGGCGGCCGTGGACTTCTTAGCCGGCGTGGCGCCGACCTCCGGTTCGCGGAGAGATCGACTCCGTGCGGCGATGAGAGCGGTCGAAGATCACGAGGCGAGGCTGCGGGACCGAATCGAGCGAACGCTGGAGCGACTACCGGGCTGCACGGTCCACTCGCGCGCCCGGCGCAGGACCCCCACGCTGCTCGTGACCTTCGAAGGTCACGACGTGACCGATGTCGCGCGGTTCCTCGCCGCGCGAGGCGTCAATGTCCCCGCCGGCTCGTTCTACGCAGACGAGGCCTCGCGCCGTCTCGGACTTGGGGAGCTCGGTGGTCTGCGGATCGGTCTGGCGCCATACAACGACGACGCGGATGTCGATCGCCTATCTGAGGGATTGCAGGAGTACTTCGGCCGCAACTAGCCCGTTGCTCTCACGACGTCAACGGCAGCGCTGGGGAGGGAATCGTGGGAGAGCACATGAATGTCCGCACGCCGAAGCAGTTCGTGGTCGATGCGCGCGCCGTCACGAGGCACATCGAGGCCATTTGCGGACTCGGTGACCGATTCGCCGGCGAGCCCGGCGACGCAGCCGTCGCGGACTACGTCGCGGGTGTCTTCGAAGAGCTGGACCTGTCCCTAGACCGCACGCCGATCTCGGTGACTGGCTACCGCGAAGAGCGCTGCTCGGTGACGCTCAACGGCCACCAAGAGCTCGAGGCGCTCACGCCGTACTACACGAGGGGGAGCGAGACGCGCATCCAGGCGCCCGGTGTGTTCCTCGGTGACGATCAACGGCTCGATCGGTACGACGTGGCCGGGAAGGTCGTCGTCTTTGAGGAGACGGACGAGAGCTTCGACTTCTTTTGGTTGGGGACACTGGCAGAGAAGGCCGCGGACGCGGGCGCGGTCGGCATCATCACCATCCATCCGTTGCCATGGCCGTACCGGCAGTCGATGGAGACCGGTCTGGCCGACCTGCAACAGCGGTTCGCCGACCGGTCGGTGCCGACCGTGTGCGTGGCCGCCGCGGGCGGGATGAGGCTCATGCGCGCATTCGGCGCGGGCAAGTGCGACATCACCCTCGATGTGCAAACGGCGCGTCCGACCGTCGAGTCGGATCTCGTGATCGGCCTGCAAGCGGGACGAGGCGAGAGCCTGGAGCGCATCGTGCTGATGGCGCATCGGGACTTCGCGATCGCCCCGGGAGCGAACGACAACGGCAGTGGCATCGCGGCGGTGCTCGAGCTCGCCCGTGTTCTCAAGGACCTAGACTTCGACGCGACGATTGAGTACGTCTCACTGCCGAGCGAGGAGGGCAGTGCTCCTGGAGCAGCGGCGTACGTCGAGCACCTCCAGGCGTCCAGTGCGAAGGTGAGAGCAGCGATCAACTTCGACATGTTGGCGGTCGGCGGACGCCTCCGGCTCGTCGAGGGAGCCGGATGGCCCAACCGCAAAATGCGGTACCACGCGCCCTGGCTCAACGCCCTGCTCGACGAGAGCGCGGCCGAGCTGGGGTACGAGCTGGGGCGTCTAGACCTAGCTTGGGGCGTTGGCGACAATGGGCGCCTTATGGAGGCTGGAATCCCCGCGGCGTGGTTCCACAAGCCGGATGACTACCGGTATCACTCGCGGCACGACAAGCCTGAGCACGTCGACGGTAACGCTGTGAAGGCGGCCGCTGAGATCACCGCGCTCGCGGTGTGGCGACTAGCGTCAGGGCTGGAGTCGGGCGGCCACGACCACTGAAGTCCTCAACCTCCGACGCGGATGAGCTTCTTGTTGACGAACTCGTCGAGGCCGAAGCGGCCGAGCTCGCGGCCATAGCCCGAGCGCTTGACGCCGCCGAAGGGTAGTTCGGCGGCCTCGGCGCCGACGATGTTGACGAAGACCATGCCGGCGTCGATCTGGTTGGCGACCCGCATTGCTTGGTCCTCGTCGTCGGTGATGACGTAGGAGCCCAGGCCGTAGGGCGTGTCGTTGGCCAGCTGCACCGCGGCATCCTCGTCGGCCACGCGGTAAATCTGGGCGACCGGGCCGAAGAACTCCTCGTGGTAGGCGTCGTTGCCGGGCTCCACGCCGGTCAGGACGGTCGTCGCGAAGAAGTTGCCGTCACGGGTCCCGCCGGCCACAAGCTTGGCGCCCTGCTCGACCGCGCGCTTGACCTGATCCTCGAGCCGCTCGGAGGCCAGCGCCGACGAGAGGGGGCCGACCACCGTGTCGGGAGACTTTGGGTTGCCGGGCTCAACGGCGGTCAGCGCCTTCGTGAAGCGGTCGAGGAACTCGTCGTAGAGCTCTTCGACGACGATGAAGCGCTTAGCGGCATTGCACGCCTGTCCGGAGTTCTCCAGGCGCGCGCTCACAGCCTGCTCGACGGCGCCGTCGAGGTCCTGAGTGCCCAGGAGGATGAAGGGGTCCGCGCCACCGAGCTCGAGCACGACCTTCTTGAGATTGCGGCCGGCGATCTCCGCGACCGCCGCGCCCGCGCGCTCTGAGCCGGTCAGCGAGACACCGCGCACGCGCGGGTCTGCGATCACCCACGCGACCTGCTCGTTGGTGGCGTAGACGTTGATGTAGGCATCGGTGGGAACCCCGGCGTCGTGGAAGATTCGCTCCATTGCCGCGGCGGACTCAGGGCACTGCGGCGCGTGCTTGAGCAGCACCGTGTTGCCGATGACGAGGTTCGGCCCCGCAAAGCGCGCCACTTGGTAATAGGGATAATTCCACGGCATGATCCCGAGCAGGACGCCGTAGGAGCTCTTGCGAACGACCGCTAAGCCTTCGCCTTCGAGCAGCTTGATGGGCTCGTCGGCCAGCAACTCCACTGCGTTGTCGGCGTAGAAGTCGTAGATCGAGACGCAGAAGTCCACCTCGTCACGGGCTTGCTCGATCGGCTTGCCCATCTCCCGGACGATGGTGTCCGCGAGCTCCTCGCGGCGCTCGGCGTGGAGCACGCTGACGCGGCGGATGATGGCTGCGCGGTCCTCGATGGTTGTTGAGGCCTTCCAACTGCTGTGCGCCTCGTGCGCGCGACCGGTGGCGGCCCGCAGGTTGTCGTCGGAGATCGTTGGATACGTGTTGAGCGTCTCACCGGTGGCTGGATCGACGACGGCATAATCAGTCACTGCGGGTTCCTCGCCTCCTTAGCTTGTACTGATGGGGCAGCTTCGCGAATGCCAAAGGGACGCGGTCACGCACTGCACCGGTGTCTGGGCAAAGACCGACTCGCTTCTCGACTCAGCATAAACGGAGTCGCTGCCTGTGAGAAAGGTGGCCTGTCTGTTGCTCACCTACGCGTCCTACAGGAACAACCGTATACGAAAGGAGCTCGGCACTGATATGGCTTGACGCGAACACCGACGCTGGGCGGCTCGTCCTCCAGATCCTGCTGAGCGTCGCCGAGTTCCAGCTCGACGGAATCCGCGCTGATTGGGACGCCGCCCGTCAGCGCGCGATGGCACGCGGGGTGCAGGTCACCCACTCGGTGCCGGTCGGCTATCGCAAGACTCGCGCCGGTCGCCTCCGGCCGCATTCGACGACGGGGCCGCTGATAACCGAGGCGTTCCGTCGCCGGGCGGAGGGAGCAAGCCTCCGCGAGCTCGGCGCGTTCCTCGAAGAGCACGAAATGCGAACCGGGGAAGTGAAACCCGGTCTGGAGCACGAGCGCGGTAACCCATGCGCCGCGCCCCCGAACGTATCTCGGGGAGGTCCGCTCCGGCCGGTACGTCAACGCCAACGCTCACACCGCCCTGACCGACCCCGGGGACCTGGCAGGCCGCACAGCATCCGCCCAATCAGGGCAAGCACGTCACATTGCCGGCGCTCTTAGCCTCGATCCACCCGCGTGTCGGGTGGTTCTGTCCGATAGTGAGTGAAGAATTACCTCCTGAGCAGGCTTTTGTCGGCTGTGTGGGGCAGCCGGGGCCCGCACAGGAGGTCACCTTCAGGGTGGACGATGACGGGCGGGTCGGACTGGATGGCGTGGAGGTCGTGTTCGATGACCGGCGAGCGGTCGCTCAGGCTGGGGTTGCGCTGCCGGCGACGCTCGCCGGGCGGCTCGGGATCGAGGCGCTCGTCGAGCAGACGGTCGACCTCGGAGACCGGCCCGGAGCGGCAAACCCGGGCGCGAAGGTCATGACGCTGATCTCGGCGATGGCCTTGGGCGCGGACTGCATCGATGACTGTGATGTGCCCCGGTCCGGGCGGACGGGGCAAGTCCTCGGCCACCCGGTCGTCGCGCCGTCAACGGTCGGGACGTTCCTGCGCTCGTTCACGTTCGGGCATGTCCGCCAGCTCGACCGAGTCCTCGCCGAAACGTTGAAGCGGGCGTGGGCGGCGGGCGCCGGACCGGGCGACGGGCGGCTGGTGATCGACGTTGACTCGTTCGTCGGGGAGGTCCACGGCCGCGCGAAGCAGGGTGCGGCGTTCGGCTACCCCCGCGTTCGGGGTTACCACCCGATCCTCGCGACCCGCGCCGACACCGGCGAAGTGCTCCACATCCGCTGCCGGACCGGGTCGGCGCACACCTCACGCGGAATGCTGCGCTTCCTAGACGAGCTCATCGCCCGGGTTGATCGGGCCGGCGCGGGCGGCCCGAAGCTGCTGCGCGCCGACTCCGGGTTCTGGAACGCAAAGACGTTCGCGCGACTCGACCGGGCGGGCTGGGAGTTCTCGATCGGCGTTCGTCTCCAACCCGCCGTCCGCGACGCAATCGAGCAGATCGATGACGCCGCCTGGCAGACCTTGGAGAACTACCCGCCGACGAGCATCGCGCAGATCTCAGAGACCGTCCTTGGAGACCGGCGGCTCGTCGTCCGCCGGGTCCGGACGCTGAGCCAGCAGGGTGAGTTGCTGCCGTCTTGGGAGCACTTCGCGTTCGCGACCAACCGCACCGACGCGCTTTTTGTCGTCGAGGCCGAGCACCGCCAGCACGCCGTCGTCGAGCTCGCGATCCGCGACCTCAAAGATCAAGCCCTCGCACACTTCCCCTCCGGCCAGTTCATGGCCAACGCCGCCTGGACGGTCATCGCCGCGCTCGCGCACAACCTGCTGGACCGGACTCCTCGGCCTTCCCGGCCAGACCCTCCGCGCCGCCCGGACCTTCCGCCGCCGACTGCTCGCCCTTCCCGGTCGCCTCACCCGCACCGCTCGAACCTGGACCTTGCATCTCCCCGCCCGCTGGCCCTGGCGCACCGCGTTCATCGAAGCGCTCACCCGCATCCGCGCACTCCCCGCCGCCTGACGCAGGCGGCTCCGCACGAAGACCAGCCGCCGCCGGCACGCCGCGACCCGTCACGCCTTCAACCGCCCGTCACCGACCCGGTTCCATCGCCCCAACATCCCCATTACACGCGACGACAACATCGACGCGCTGAGCCGTCCCGGGTTCGGCGGAGACCGGGTTAGGTGGAAAGCATGGGGTTGCTGTTGATCTTCTCAATCTGGGCGATGGTGCTCAGTTCCTCGAACTGCCGGGGCGATAGATCGTCGAGCGCGGAGTGCAGGCGGGCGGCGTTGAACCACCCGACCCATTCGACGATCGCGAGCTCGAGCTGGCTGCGGGTTCGCCAGACGCGGTCGGCGATGAGTTCGGTCTTGAAGGAGTCGACGAAGGACTCCGCGAGAGCGTTGTCGTAGGCGTCACCGGTCGACCCGACTGACGCGAGAACGCCATGGTCATCGAGGGTCTGGGTGTAGTCGCCGCTGGTGTATTGCCCGGACTCAAGGGGTCCTCGCAACACCGGGTTATCGGTGAGCGGACGGTAGCGAGTGAAACCACGCGTCGAGGAAGTGGTGTGGTTCGTCGCGCGGCTGTCGTCGCGGAGGTCGAGCCCGTAGGGCGAGGCCGCAGCGGCGATAGCCGCGCGTGCGACGCTGCGGGACCCGCGGTGCTGTGAAGCTGCGTGTGTTGGAGTGCGTCAGGGCCGCAGCGGCCAGGGACTCGTCGAGCATCTCCGCAGGGGTGCGCCATCTGAGCGTCTTGCGAGGCCGGCTGTTGAGCGCGTCGGCGACGGCGGCCAGGTCGTCGGGGCGGTGGCGCGCGAGGTCGGTGCCCTTGGGAAAGTACTGGCGCAGCAGCCCGTTTGTGTTCTCGTTGGTGCCGCGCTGCCAGGGGCTCTGCGGGTCGCAGAAGTACACCTGCAAGCCG
>CALMNS010000488.1 GCA_937871635.1 uncultured Solirubrobacter sp. | reverse complement strand
GGCCGGACCACGGCGCGCGCCGTCCCGCCGAAGCGTCCCGTCCAGTCGCGCTCGTAGGGCGCGCGCACGTCCGCGTCGGTGAGGACGTGCCGGTCGCCGACGGCGGCCCGCAGCGCGGCGACGAGGTCTGGCACGCTTCGCAATCTAGATGAGCCCTCCTCCCGCCCGCGAGACGGTCTTCATCCACGAGGCCACCCCGGTCAAGTACGGCGCGGGGGCGGTGGACGACGCGGGGTGGGAGCTCGCGCGGCTCGGGGTGCGCCGGGCGCTCCTGGTCACGGATCCGGGCGTGGCCGCGGTCGGCATCCCCGACCGGGTGCGCGCCTCGATCGAGGCGGAGGGCATCGAGGTGGTCGTCTTCGCCGGGGCGCGCGTCGAGCCCACCCTCGAGTCGCTGCAGGCGGCGGCCGACGTCGCGCTCGAGGCCGACGTCGACGGCTTCGTCTCGGTCGGGGGCGGGTCGAGCATCGACACCGCCAAGGTCGCCGACCTGATCGTCTCCCACCCGGCCGAGGTGATGGCCTACGTCAACCCGCCGGTCGGCGAGGGGCGCAAGCCGCCCGGGCCCCTGCGGCCCCACCTCGCCATCCCCACGACGAGCGGGTCGGGATCCGAGGCGACCACCGTCGCCGTCCTCGACCTCCCCGAGCTGCGCCTGAAGTCGGGGATCTCGCACCGCTTCCTGCGGGCCCACCAGGCGATCGTCGATCCCGCGCTGACGCGGACGCTGCCCGGCGAGGTGGTCGCCGCCACCGGCCTCGACGTCGTCTGCCACGCCGCCGAGTCGTTCCTCGCCCGCCCGTACGACTCGCGTCCGCGGCCGGCGTCGCCCGCCGATCGCCCGCCTTACCAGGGCGCGAACCCGGTGGCCGATGTCTGGTCGGCCAAGGCGCTCGAGTACGGCGGCCGCTACCTGCGCCGCGCCGTCGAGGACGCGGACGACCTCGAGGCGCGCGGCGCGATGATGCTGGCGGCGACCATGGCGGGCGTCGGCTTCGGCTCGGCCGGCGTCCACATCCCGCACGCCTGCGCCTATCCCATCGCCGGTCTTCGCCACGAGCACGTCCCGCCCGGGTACTCCGACGACCACCCGTTCATCCCGCACGGGATCTCCGTCATCGTCACCGCGCCGGCCGCCTTCGCCTTCACGCGGGAGGCCAGCCCCCAGCGCCACGGCCAGGCGGCCCGCCTGCTCTCCGGAGGGGAGAGCAACGACCTGCCGGAGGTCCTGCGCGAGCTGATGCGCGACGTCGGGGCGCCCCCGGGGATCGGCGCCCTCGGCTACGGCGAGGCGGACGTCGACGACCTCGTCCGCGGCGCGCTCCAGCAGCGGCGACTGCTCGACGTCGCGCCGCGCGCGGTCGAGGCGGACGACCTCGCCGCCATCCTGCGCGCGTCGCTGTAGCGGGCCGGCACGGCTCCAGGG
>CALMNS010000487.1 GCA_937871635.1 uncultured Solirubrobacter sp. | reverse complement strand
TCTCCGCCAGGACGAACAAGACCGACCGCAACGACGCGCGCGGCCTGGCCGAGCGCGAGGGGACGCCGGGGATCCGCACCGCCCTGGCCGAGCTCGTCGACGGGATGGGCGCCGCCCGGCCCGCCGGAGGCGAGCAGGCGTGAGCGCCGCGCGCACCGCCGTCGTGCTCCCGATCCGGCTCTACCGACGGACGCTCTCCCCGCTGCTGGCGCCGCGCTGCCGCTATCACCCGAGCTGCTCGACCTACGCGATGACCGCCATCGAGCGCTACGGCATACTCAGGGGCGGCTGGCTCGCGGGGTGGCGGCTGCTGCGCTGCAACCCCTGGAGCCTCGGCGGGTTCGATCCCGTCCCCGACCTCGCCCCCCACGCCTGACGACACCCCTCATGGTCTTCGCCAACATCCTGCAGCCGCTCATCGACTTCTTCGAGTTCTTCCTCGCGGACGTCTTCCACGACTCGGTCGGGCTGAGCTGGGGCTTCTCCATCGTCGCGCTGACCCTGTGCGTGCGGCTGCTCCTCCTGCCGCTCACCCTCAAGCAGTTCAAGTCGATGCAGGCGATGGGCCGCCTCCAGCCCGAGATCAAGTCGCTCCAGGCGAAGCACAAGGGCGACAAGGAGCGCCTCAACCAGGAGATGATGAAGTTCTACCGGGAGAACAAGGTCAACCCCCTCGCCTCCTGCCTGCCGATCGTCGCGCAGCTCCCGGTCTTCCTCGCGCTGTTCTACATGCTCCAGGGCGACCTGCGGGTGGACATCTGCCCGGACAAGAACCCGCGGGGGACCGAGGATCCCGTGCCCTGCGGGGCCACGGACGAGTCCGGCTTCTTCTTCATCCCCGACCTGACGAACAAGGCGACGGGCTACGTCCTCATCGTCCTGATCGTCCTCTACGTCGGGACCCAGCTCGTGTCGAGCGTCATGTCCACCGTGAGCATGGACAAGAACCAGCGGCTGCTCATGCTCGGCCTGCCGTTCTTCTTCGTCGCCTTCATCTGGCAGTTCCCCGCCGGCCTGCTCGTCTACTGGATCACGACCAACGCCTGGACGATCGTCCAGCAGGCCATCGTCAAGAAGCGGCTGGGGCCGATGCGCCCACCGCGCAAGGAGGGCGACCCGCCGCCTGAGAACCCGTTCGCGGCGCTCAGCGGGCTGTTCGGCGGGGACAAGGACGGCGCCAAGGACAGCAAGGACGGCAAGGAGCGGGCCTCCTCGCGCGTGCCGGCCGCGGTCGCCGCCGGGAGCGGCGGTGGTGGTGGCGGCGGTGGCGGCGGGACACCGCGTCCCAAGCCCGCCCGCCCGGCGGGTCCGCCTCCCCCCTCCCCGCGCAAGAAGAAGAAGCGCTCGGGGCGGCGGCGGTGAGCGACGCCGACGAGCCCGTCGAGCGCGTGCGCGACCTCCTGGAGGAGGTGGCCGACGCGCTCGACCTCGACGCCGACGTGGAGGTCGAGCGCCGTGACGACGCCATCCACGGCACGCTGGTCGGCGAGGACCTCGGGCTCTTCATCGGCCGCCACGGCCAGACGATCGACGCGGTCCAGCACCTCGCCTTCAAGGCCGCCGGCCGGGGCGACGACCGCTCGGACGCTCGCGCCCGCGTGATCATCGACGCCGCCGGCTACCGCGAGCGCCGGGCCCAGGTCCTCCAGCGCCAGGCCGACCAGGCGGTGGCCGACGCGTTGCGCTCCGGCCGCCCGGCCGCTCTGGACGCCATGAGCGCGACGGAGCGCAAGGTCGTCCACGAGTACCTCGCCGAGCGCGGGGACGTGGAGACCTACTCGGAGGGCACCGAGCCCGACCGCCACCTCGTGGTGGCTCCGCTGCGTCCTGAGTAGCCGGGCGGTCCAGCGCCGGGTCGCGGCGATCGCGACCGAGCACGGGCTCGACGACGCGGCGTCCCTGCGCCTCGCCGTCCTGCTCGACGCGCTGGCCGACCCCGCCGCGCCGACCACGGTGCACGCGCCGTCCGAGGCGGTCGACGTCCACATCGCCGACTCGCTCGCCGGGCTCCGGGTCCCGGC
>CALMNS010000486.1 GCA_937871635.1 uncultured Solirubrobacter sp. | reverse complement strand
GCCGCCACCAGCACGCCCAGCAGCGCCGCGGCGACCGGGACGAGGAGCGCCGTCGCGTAGCCGTCGAGCACCGCCTCGGCCGAGCCGCCGGTACCGGTGGCGGCGACGTTGACGGCGGTCACCACCGCGAGGCCGAGCGCCGCGCCGAACTGGAACGACACGTTCGGCAGGCCGCCGGCGAGCCCCTGCTCGGCCTCCGCGACGCCGTCCGTCGCGGCGATCGTCAACGCCCCATAGGCCAGGGAGAACGCGAGGCCGAGCAGGATCAGGGTGGGCAGCATCGCCGCGTAGGTCCAGTCGGCCTCGACCCGCAGGAAGAGGGCGTAGGCGGCGGCCGCGAGGACCATGCCGGCGAGGATCACCGGGACGGTGCCGAAGCGGCTCACCAGCCGCGGCGTGAGCGTCGGGGCGAGCACGGCGTCGATGCCGACCACCAGGAGCGCCAGGCCGGCCTCCAGGGGCGACCAGCCGCGCAGCTCCTGCATGTACAGCACGGCGATGAACTGGAAGGCGACGAACGCCCCCACGAACAGCAGGGCGCCGAGGTTCGCGCGCACGAGCGCGCCCGAGCGGAAGATGCCGAGGCGCACCAGCGGCGACGGCGACCGCCGCTCGATGGCCAGGAACGCCGCGAAGAGGACGCCGCTCGCGGCGAGGACGACGGCGGTCAGGCCCCAGCCCGCGTCGGGCGCCCTGACCACCGCGAAGACGAGCAGGAGGGTCGCCGCCGTCACGCTCAGCGCCCCCGCCACGTCGAAGCCCTCGCCCGTGGCGGCCGGCCGGTCCGAGGCGGGAAGGAGGCGCACGGCCGCCGCGAGGATCGCGGCGGCCGCCAGCACCGGGGCGAAGAAGACCCAGCGCCAGTCGATCGCCGTGAGGATCCCCCCGACCACGAGCCCGAGCGAGAAGCCGGCGGCCGCGGTGCCGGCGTAGATCAGCAGCGCCCGGTTGCGGGCCGGACCTTCGGCGAAGGTCGTCGTGATGATCGACAGGGCGGCCGGGGTCATGAACCCGGCGCTCACGCCGGTCACGAACCGGGCGACGATCAGCACCCAGCCCTCGGTCGCGAGCCCGCCGAGGCCGGAGAAGACGATGAACACCCCGAGCCAGAGCAGGAACATCCGCCGGCGACCCAGCAGGTCCGCGGCGCGCCCGCCGAGCAGCACGAAGCCGCCGTAGCCGAGCACGTAGGCGCTCACCACACACTGCAGGGAGCTGGTGGACATGCCGAGCTCGGCGCGGATCTCGGGGAGCGCGACGCCCAGCATCGAGACGTCGACGCCTTCGAGGAAGATGGCGCCGCAGAGCACGAGGAGCATGGCCCAGTCACGCCGGCTCATGCGGCCGGCCGGGGTGTCCGGTGGGGAGATCTCGGTCAGGGACACGCGGTGCCTCCTTGCGTGGGGTGCTCCGACGGTGGGTGCTCGGCGGTGGTGCTCCGAGGGTGCGCCGACCGAGGTCTCCTGTCCAAGACCTGTCGGTATAACCGCTGGCTATGGACGTCCACCTCCGAAACCTGCGCTACTTCCTGGCGGTCGCCCGGGAGCGCCACTTCACGCGGGCCGCCGAGACGCTCTTCGTCAGCCAGCCGGCCCTCTCCAAGCAGATCCGCGCGCTCGAGCGACAGCTTCGCGTCGCGCTGTTCGTGCGCGACCACGGCGAGGTCAGGCTCACGCGCGCCGGGGCAGGGTTGGTTCCCTACGCCGAGCGGATGCTCGAGAGCTGGGAGGGGGCGAAGACCGCGCTCTCGCAGGCCAGCGACTGCACGCTCGTGATCGGCATGCACACCAGCCCGGGCCGCGGTCTCCTGCCCAAGGTCCGCGCGAGCCTGGTCGCGAGCTGCCCGGACGTGGAGCTCGAGCTGCGCCACGTCGCCTGGAGCGACCGCACCGCGGGGCTGGCGGACCGCACCACCGACGCGGCGTTCGTCTGGCTGCCGTTGCCGCGGCCCCCCTACCGGTGGGTCACGATCGCTCGCGAGCCCCGGCTCGTGGCGCTGCCGGCCGACCACCGCCTTGCGGCGCACACGACCGTGTCGATGGCCGATCTGCTCGACGAGCCGTTCCTGGCACTGCCCGAGGGCGCCGGGCCGCTGCGCGACTACTGGCTCGCGCTCGACGAGCGCGGCGGCCACCCCGTCCGTGTCACTTCGGAGATCCACGACACGGAGGAGACCTACGAGGCGGTGGCGAGCGGCATCGGCATCTGCCTGCTCGCCGCCGGGAACGCCCCGATCTTCGCGCGCGGCGGCGTGACGATGCTTCCGGTGCGCGACCTCAGCCCCTCCGAGCTGGTCCTCGCCTGGAACGAGCGCCACCACCCGCCGCTGCTCGAGACCTTCGTGGCCCTCTGCGCGCAGGTGGCGGCGGGCAACGGCGCGGAGCCGGCGCCCTCCCTCGCCGCGTCCGTGCCGAGCGGCGTCGGCTGACCAGGATCATCGTCTCGGTCGAGCGCGTCGACGAGCGTCTCGCCGGGTCGTACACGAGGGCTTGCATGGTGCGGTCGATGGGGCAGGCGCGGCCACAGGATCTGGTGGTGGAGATCCGCGGAAGCACGTCGATCCATCGCCGGACCGATGGATCCGGCGCCCTCGACGGGTCTTAGGCCTCGAAGCCGATGAGCCGCCCTGCCCCGACCGACACCCCCGCGCGCGACCTCGACGCCGCCCGCGACCTCGACGCCGCCCGCCGGCATGACGAGGCTGCCTTCGCGCGCGTCGTCGCGCCGCACTGCGCCGGGTTGCAGACGCACTGCTACCGGATGCTCGGCTCGGCGCCCGACGCCGAGGACGCGCTGCAGGAGACGCTCCTGCGCGCCTGGCGGGCGCTGCCGGGCTTCGAGGGCCGCAGCTCGCTTCGCTCGTGGCTCTACCGGATCGCCACCAACGTCTGCCTGCGGGCGATCGAGCGGCGTCCCCGGCGCGTGCTCCCCGTCGACTACGGCCCGCCGAGCGACCCGCACGGCGTCCTCGAGGCGCCGGTCACCGAGCCGGTCTGGCTCGACCCGTATCCGGACGAGGCCATCGAGGACGGGCTGGGCTCCCCCGAGGCCCGCTACGAGGAGCGCGAGAGCGTCGAGCTCGCCTTCCTCGCGGCCCTGCAGCACCTGCCCGACCGCCAGCGGGCGGTGCTGCTGCTGCGCGACGTGCTCGGCTACGCGCCGGCGGAGATCGCGACGGCGCTCGACACGACGGCGGCGGCCGTCTCCAGCGCCCTGCAGCGCGCCCACGAGGCGGTGCACGAGCGCCTGCCCGCCCGCAGCCAGCAGGCGACGCTGCGCTCGATCGGCGACGAGCGGCTGCGCGACCTCGTCGAGCGCTATGTGGCGGCGTGGGAGGACGACGACGTCGCGGCGATCGCCGCGCTGCTGACCGACGACGTGACGCTCGCGATGCCGCCCAGGCCGAGCTGGTACCGCGGTCGCGCCGCCGTCGCCGCGTTCCTGGCGGCCCGCCCGCTCGC
>CALMNS010000485.1 GCA_937871635.1 uncultured Solirubrobacter sp. | reverse complement strand
CCCTCACCGGGGCACCGCCCGCGCCCGCCGGGGCACCGGCCGGCACCGTCCCCGCCGATCCTCCCAGCCCCGCCCGGGGCCAGCGAGTTCAGCTTCGAGTTGGGCTGACCGCCTGGCCCGCGCCCGCGCGTGCCTTGGAGCGGATGTCGGCGATCTGGTCGTCGATCCAGTCGCCGGGGTCGCGCTGGGTGATGATCTCCTTGAGGCCCTTGGCCCGCCGGGCGCGCTCCTCGCCTTCCATGTGCAGCGCCGCGCAGATCGCGTCCGCGAGCTCCTGCACGTCGAACGGGTTAACGCTGAGCGCGAACTCGCCGAGCTCCTCGTGGGCGCCCGTGTTCTCGCCCAAGATCGAGACTCCTTCGCGCTCGTTGACCAGCGGGCCCTCCTTGGCCACCAGGTTCATCCCGTCGAACATGGCGTTGACCATCATCACGTCGTAGTGCTTGTAGGAGGCGACCGCCTCGTCGAGGTCGTCGCGCAGCTTGAGGTCGATCGGCATCCAGTCCGGCGTCCCGTGCCGGTGGTTGACCACGGCGACGACCGCCTCGATGCGCTCGAGGTAGTCCGCGTACTGCTCGACGTCCGTCCGCGACGGGATGAGCTGGGCGGTGAAGGTGATCCGCTCGGCGAACTCGGGGTTCTGGGTGAGGAAGAGGTCGAACGCCGTGAAGCCGCGCAGCACGTTCTTGGAGAGGTCAGCGCGGTCCACGCGCACGATGGAGAACTCCCGCCGCCGGGCCAGCACCTTCTCCTCGAACTCGGCCACGCGCGGCCGGGCGGCCACCCGCCGCGTCGCGGCGTAGTCGATCGGCAGCGGATAGGCGCGCACCCAGACCTCGCGATCCTCGACCCGGACGATGCCGGCCTCCATGTCGACGTCGAGCTCCATCAGGTCGCGGCAGCACTGCAGGAAGTTGCGCCGGTAGGAGCGGGTGTGGAAGCCGATGATGTCGTTGGCCAGGAGCCCGAGGTAGATCTCGTTGCGGATCCTCTTCGGCAGCACGCGCCAGGCGTCGGGCTGGGTCCACGGGATGTGGACGAAGTGGTGCAGGAAGACGTCGGGCCGCACCTCGCGGACCATCCGCGGCACCAGGTAGAGCTGGTAGTCGTGGACCATCACGACCGGCTCGTCCTGGCCCTCGATCTCCTCGAGCACCGCGTCGGCCAGGTCGCGGTTGACCACCTTGTAGCCGTGCTCGTAGGCGTCGACCTCGTGCCGGCCGATGTCCGGGGCGTTCGAGAGGTCCCAGAGGTAGTGCTGGATGAACCACAGCATCGGGTTCGAGATGACGTTGTAGAAGGCGTCGTAGGCCTGCGGGTCCGAGGCGACCAGGCGGATCGAGAACTGCCCGTCGTCGTCCGGGGCGTCCACCGCGAAGGGCCGGCCCCCGTTCTCCTGGGCCACCTCCGTGTCCCGGTCGGTCATCGCGCTGGCGATCCAGGTCGCCTCGCGGTGCGACGCGAGCCCGGTCAGCGCCGTCACCAGGCCGCCGGTCCCCCGTTTCATCTCCCCGTCGTCCTGGAAGGTCACGGGTCCCCGGTTGGAGACGAGGACGAGCGGCCTCGTGGTGTCGGCGGCGGTCACGCCACTCGGCCTACCCGTTGCTCGGCGGCGCCACCGGCCGCTCGTCGAGCTCGACCTCGACCGTCCGCTTCTCGCCGTCGCGATAGAGCTCGAGCGAGACCTCTCGACCCGGCTTGTAGCGGGCGATGGCGGCGGAGAGGTCGTCGGGATCCTCGACCGGGGTGCCCTCGACCGCGGTGATGATGTCGCCGCCGAGCGCGTAGGGCCGCGCCTGGAAGGTCTGCCGGCCCGAGCCGCCCTTGAGGTCGGCCCCCTCCGCCGGCCCGTCGTCGGAGATCTCCTGCAGCCAGGCGCCCTTCTCCACCGGCAGGTCGAAGCGCTCCACGAGCTGCGGGTAGAGCTCCACCGAGGAGACGCCGAGGTAGGCGTAGTCGGCCTTGCCGTCCTCGCGGAGCTGGGCGAGCGAGCGCCGCACCATCCCGACCGGCACCGCGAAGCCGACGCCCTCGCCGCCCCCGGAGGTCGACTTGATCTGCTGGTTGACGCCGATGACCTGGCCTTCGGCGTTGAGCAGCGGGCCGCCCGAGTTGCCCGGGTTGATCGCGGCGTCCGTCTGCACGGCGCCCGAGATCTTGAAGTTGGTCAGCGAGTCGATCGTGCGGTCGGTGGCGGAGACCACGCCGACGGAGAGCGACTGCTGCTCGCCGAACGGCGAGCCGAGCGCGGCCACCGGGGAGCCGACCTGCGGCGCCTCCTCCTCCGCGAGCTCCAGCGGGCGCAGGTCGAGGCCCTTCGGGTCGATCTTGAGCAGGGCGATGTCGGCGTTCGGGTCGTCGCCGACGATCTTCGCCTCCACTTGGTTGCCGTCGGCGAACTCGACGAAGACCTGGCTCGCCCGCTTGACCGCCTTGCCCTCGCCCTGGGTCACAACGTGTGCGTTGGTGGCGATCTCGCCGCGGCCGTTGAGGACGAAGCCCGAGCCCTGGCCGCCCCCACCACCGCCGCCACCGCCACCGCCGCCCCCACCGCCTTCGCCGCCGAGGAGCGACCCGAGGTCGCGCGCGCCGAAGATGGCGAGGATGGTGACCACGCCGGGCCCGTCGGTCTCGTAGATCGCCTCCGGGTCGAACTGGCCCTTCGACGCGTCGCGGATGACCTCGACTCGCGTCTCGCGCTGGACGGGCGCGGTCGGCGTCGCCTTCGGCGCCTCCGCGCGGCTGCCGCCGCCCAGGGCCGGCTTGTCCTGCGAGTCGCCGCCGCCGCCGCAGGCGCTCAGAACCAGGGCCGCCCCGAGCGCCGTGAGGCGCGCCGCGCGCCTCACGCCGGAAGCCTCAGGGAGAAGGTCGTCGATCCCGGCACGGACTCGACCGCCAGGTGCCCCGCCATCCGCTCGGCCAGCTCGCGGGCGATGGCGAGCCCCAGGCCGGCGCCGTGGGCGTCGTCGGAGGAGTAGAAGGGCTCGAAGATGTTGGGCATGGTCTGGCGCCGGATCCCGAGGCCGGCGTCGTGCACGTCGACGTGCACGGCACCGTTGCGGCGGGTGGCGGACACCTCGATCGGCGTCCCGTCCGGCGTGTGCACGAGTGCGTTGTCGATCAGGATACGGATGACCTGCGCTACCCGTTCCGGGTCGACCTCGATCTCGATCGGCTCCTCGGGCAGGTCGAGCTCCAGGGCAGAGCGGTGCCGCGCCAGGGCGGGGGTGAACTCGTCCGAGACCTCCCGGGCCAGCTCGCCCACGTCCGTCGGCTCGGTGCGCAGCTCGAGCGCCCCGGCTTCCAGGCGCGAGAGGTCGAGGAGCTCGGTGGCCAGCACGCGGAGCCGCTCGACCTGGAGCCGGACCTGCTCCTCGAAGGCCGCCCGGTTCTCCGGGTCGAGGTCGGGGTCCTCGAGCAGCTCGAGGAAGCCGCCGATGGAGAAGATCGGCGTGCGGAGCTCGTGGGAGGCGGTGGCGATGAACGACTTGCGCGCGTGGTCCAGGCGCGAGAGCTGGCGCTGCATGTCGGAGAACGCGGCGGCGAGCTGCCCGAGCTCGTCGTCGGAGTCCGCCTCGATCCGGTCGGAGAAGTCGCCCTCGGCGACGTGGCGGGCGGCCTGCTCGAGTCGGTGCACCCGCGCGGCCAGCGCCCGGGCCACGAAGAAGCCGGCGAGCACCGCGATGGCCAGCGCGATGGCCCCGGAGACGAGCAGCTGGCGGCGGATCGACGCGACGTTGGCCTGGACGTCGCCGAGGTCGGCGGAGAAGACGGCGATCGACTGCACGGCGCCACGGTTGCCGCGGCCGCGCAGCGGCACCGCGACCTGCGCCTGGCGCCCGCGCCGGGTCGGTTCGGTGGCGCTGGCCACCCGGCCCGTCCGCAGGGCCGACTGGCCGACGCCCTGGGTGTCCTCGAGCACCCGCTCCTGATCGGTCACCCGCCCGGCGGAGTCCGACTTGGGGTCGAGCTGGGGCGTCGAGCCGCTCGAGAAGCCGAGGATGACGACCCGGGCGCTCGTCTCCGCGGCGGCCTGGAGCGCGAGGCGCTCGACCTCCGAGGGCTCGAGCTGCGACTCGCCCTGCAGGCGGCCCGCGGCCCGCTCGGCGTCCTGGGTGAGGTCCTCGAGCTTCTGGGCGGTCAGCGAGTCCCCGAGGCCTGGCGCGACGTAGAGGTAGACCGTCCCGATGGCGAGGAGGACGATGAGCCCGAAGAGGATCGCCAGGCGGCTGCGCAGCGATCGCGGGCGGGGGAGGCTCACGGGCCCGGCGACCCGCTGTCAGTCCACGCGTCCGGCCAGAACCTGCGGCCGCGGGTGCTAGGCGGCATCGCGGAACCGGTAGCCGACCCCGCGCACGGTGAAGATGTACTCGGGCTCCTTGGCCTCGAGCTCGAGCTTCTCGCGCAGGTGGCGGATGTGCACGTCGATGGTCCGCGGGTCGCGGTAGGCCGAGTCGCCCCAGACCCGGGAGAGCAGCATGTCGCGCGTGTAGACGCGACCCGGGTTGCGGGCCAGGGCGGCGAGGATCTCGAACTCGACGTAGGTCGTCTGGACCTCGGCGCCGCGGACGGTCACGGCGCGCTTGGCGGGGTCGATCCGCAGGTCGAGCGCCTCGATCGGGTGGTCCTCGTCGGGATCGGACTGCCGCATCCCCGCGCGCCGCAGCGCCGCCTTCACGCGGGAGCGGAACTCCCGCATCGAGAACGGCTTGGTGATGTAGTCGTCGGCGCCGAGCTCGAGCCCCAGGACCTTGTCGATCTCCTCCGCCTTGGCGGTGAGCATGATGATCGGGACGGAGGACCGCGCCCGCAGCCGCCGGCAGACCTCGAGGCCGTCCATGCGCGGCATCATCACGTCGAGGACGACCAGGTCGAAGGTCTGCTCGCTGAAGCGGGCGAGGGCCTCGTTCCCGTCGGAGGCCTGCACGACCTCGTAGCCGTCCTTCTGGAGCGGGAAGGACAGGAGCGTCTGGATGGGCTGCTCGTCGTCGACGAGCAGGATCCTCGGGGCTCTGTCCATGAAACCAGGGTATTCGTGCGGCCCGCGTCGATTTGGGTTCGCCCGGCCGGACTGCGCTGACGCTTGTCCTCTGGGCGACGTGACTTTCACGACGTTACTTTGAGGGAATGCTCGACCCCAGGGTCTACCGGGCGGCCTTCGTGCCGCTCCTGCTGGCCCTCTTCGTGGTGGCGTTCTCGCTCGAGCGCCGCCCGCGCGCGGTGACCACCCCGCTGGGCACGGAGATCTTCGACGGCGCGCGGGCGCTGCGGCTGGCCGAGACGCTCGCCGGGGCCCACCCGGAGCGCCCGCCCGGCTCGGCCCAGGACGGGTGCGTCCAGCCGTAGCGCGGGCCGTGGGCC